>NZ_JCACKO010000072.1:0-24593 GCF_059505445.1 Brasilonema angustatum
CTCATTTTTAAAGCATATCATGAGTTAAAATCTCATTTTTTGTTTCAAATCACAGAAAATTCTTTAACTAATGTTTGGTTTGGCATCTTATGATTTAAGGAAGGTAAAAAACAATGCAGCGGCTACCCATTGCGCAGAATGGGCGAAAGTGATTTAAAAGCGGATTAGGTTTCTATGACGAAAGCAGTCTTAGCTTGCTCTATGGATAAATTTAAAATCTGATTTTTACAATCAGCGATCTCCGCCTGAATCCATATGCTTCTGCGTTGTTTCTCGTAAATGCTGCTGCATTGCTCGTAAATACTGCTAATCCGCGCCAGACGATCATGGTGCCTGTTCTGGGGAAGATTCACCCGCACAGTGTCGCCTACCTTTAGTTCTTGGGAAGGACTAGGCGATGGTTTAGATTTTTCGTGTATTTCTGGTTCATTGCTGACAGGGCGATCGCCTGAACTCAATCTTTCCTGAGAATCCAAGGGATCTACCTCATCCGTTCCTGTTGGTGCAACCAAGTTGTCTACTTGTGAAATTTGAGTATTATTGCTTGACTCATCCATTAATGGATTGCTGGATTTTTCAGCAATAGTGTCAATGATTTTGTCAGCAGTGTCATTGACAGCATTGACACTAGATAACGACGTAGTCGTAAAGCTTTCAGGGATTTTGTCAATGGTGTCAATGCTGTCAATGATTTTTTGATTTTTTTCATTAACACTACCATTGACGGTACCATTGACAGTTTGGTTAGTTAATCCAGTTGGGGTGCTGTCATTGACAGTTGGGTTAGTTAATCCATTTTCTTGATCGTTTAATGTTTTTTTCAAAAAATCATTGACACCATTGACACCATTGACAATTTGGCTGAAACTACTACTGGTTGGTTGTTTAAAGGTGTCAATGACATCATTGACACTGTCAATGAAATCATTGACACTACCATTGACAGTTGTTTTTTGTGGACTAAAGACCCAAGAAGCCTTAACCTTTCCCAGAACCCCATAGCCCATTGCTTCCAACTCTCTAAAATTGTCAATGGCTTGAGCATTAGTTTTGACAACGTTGACGCTCCTGACCACTTCCCTTGCGGTTAGCTTCCCTTTTGATTGAGCCAGCTTTATAATTTTGGCAAGTAACTCTGACAGTTCCCCTTTATCCGCTCGACTATCGGCGTGAATTGCTTTGATTTGCCCAGTATAAAAATCAGCTAAGGCGATCGCCTTATTCATCGTCTCTAGGGAAATTTCATTCCCCACAAAAGCCGTTACACTGCCGTTAACAGCCGTTTCTATTGCGTGAAGATTCAATGCCAACCTACCGATAGTACCTTCCAGCTTTGAATAGACTGCTCTCATTCCTTGCTGCGGGTGACTAACTCGTTTCCGTTCAAGTTCGTCATAAACTTCTTGGTAGCGTTTAAAAGCCGCAGGTGAAAGTTTGTACTGAATAAGTGGTAGCGAGGTAACGCGACGATAGATGCCTGAGAGCAATTCATTAAGATTGACATCAGAACTTGCATCAGGTAATTGCGAAGCAGCTAATGGCTGGTTTACAAAAAGAAATCTTGCCCAATGCCCATCACCGTCTTTTAAGTCTTTTGTATGCTCTTTCAACACTTCGGGTTGGATGCCCCCAAAGATAGAAACATAAATACGCTCTACATCAATTTTTAAACCACCTGCGCGTAAGACAGTCGAACCCGTGCCGTCGTAGTAAGACAACAAATCCTGGCGATCGCTACCTTTTCCCCCTCTGTACTGATTGGATGAGTTGAACAAACCAGCCAATTCGTCAACTAGGGCGAACATTGCTTTATCAGGTGTTTCTTGGGCTTGGGCTTGGATCCCTTCCCCAGTAGAATTAGTAAAGAAATAAACGGGACTACCTGGTTTTTTAGGCTTAGAACTCTCCTTTGGTGCTTTTTCCCATTCAGCTAAGTCGTTTTCATACTGAGCTAAAGCTTGTTCATACCTCTGCTTGGCTTCGTTCTGTAGGATTCGGAGAGGTTTTTTAATCAACGTCCTATATACGGGTGACTTTTTCTGCCCACTTTCACCGACCAGAGCAGAGAATAAGATAGGTGGCACGGAAAAATCCATACCCTTGTGGATCATCAGATCTGTCCCTACTGGGTGTAAAGTTGATATTGTCGTCAAAATGGCGGTGATTGCCACCGACTGAGGAATGCTCAACCATCTACACCACTGCTTAATTGGTGTAGCCAACTGCTCAGGCAGAAACTGAGTCAAATCCAGGGAATCGTCCTTGATGGAAAGCAATTCAGTCACCTCTTGCTTCCGTTCATCTCGGCTTTCTTCTACTTCTAAATCTTGGCGTAGAAGTTGAGCGATCGCATCGATTTCTCTTGGCTGATTATTAGTTTGCTTCGCGAGTTCTAATAACGCGGTTTTTTCATCGGAAGACTTCAGCCCACGGGAGATAATTTCTAGAATCCTTTCTCGTAGGGGAACCTCAGCAGCTGCTTTAAGTTGAGTAACCTTGTTTTGGGTGGTGCTCGGAAGAAATCTTTGCTGTCGTCGCTGCCAGGACCTGACACAGTTCTCAATCGCATCGTCGGTGAGGGTTGCCGTAGGATTGTTACTTTGGGCTGATTTCCAAATCAAATCCGCTTCTTTGGAATCTATGGGGGGGGTACACCTAGCGCAGTAATTGTCAAACAATTGTCTTGGGTCGCCGCTAAAATATTTGCCTAAGTATTGCAACCGCGCAGCGGTACCAATAAGGTTACGCGCCAACGCTGCGCCTGTACTGTTTCGCCTGCCTTCGGGTTCGCCGTTGGCGATGAAATCTCGATCCATCACCCGTAAGCACTCGGAGAGTGGGATATCCTCACCCAGTGTCGTTGGTAAAACAGATGGTAGTATTTCCTTCTGGGGCGTGGGGATAATTGCCCTCAATTCATCAAAACTGTACTTAGTCCCACCGGCTGCAACGATTACCGATGGAAAAGCACCCTTTGAAGAGATATGGCTAGCCCCAGCCAAACGCATTACTCGGGATTGATTTTTTAATGATCTATCAGCAGCCGCGTATTCCAGTAAGTCTGTTTGTAGTGCTTTCCACTGTACGGGGTCTACTTGGTCATTGAAAACCCAGTAACTATGAATAGATTTTCCACCCGTATCCACTTGGAATGTTGGTTCTGGAAGGAAAAGCGATCGCCATAATTCTTTGGAGATTTCTTTATCTAAATCATCATGCTCGTAAAAGATTGCGCGACAAGAAATAACATCTTCGTCTTTCTGTCCGTGCCCATTAACAACGAAGTAAACGCCTCTTTCTTCTGCTTGCCACTGGGCAACGTACTTAATTAATTCATCCAAATTCTTTGTGGCAGCCTTACGCCCCCCGTCACTAGACGATCGCGAATCATCCGAAGGAAAGAAGGAACGTAGATAAACCGTATCGCCTTTTTTGTAATTGAGCAGTGCTAGTTGCTGAGCGACTAGTTCGCGGTTCAAGTAAATCTCGGGATTACGTGAAGCTATCATTACGCCACACCTCCAAGATTCTGAAGGTGAGCGAGTATTAAGACTGCTTCATCACCAACAATGTCGTATTCCTCAAGCATCACCATGCAATCGGTGAGTCTTTGTTGCTCGATTAATTGGTTCAGCTTGAGAGCGATCGCTTGAACGGAAAAAGATTTCTCAGAAACTAAAACCGACTGTTCGGTTTGCCCGAAAAATCCGGGGTATACTATAGATAAGCTTCGGAGCATAGGTACTATTTGGTTTATGACACCCCTACAGTTCCCAAAATCCGAAGATGCCCGTTCCCAGATGAAAATAATTTGAGATGCCCGTCTCTCGCTAACCCCTCGCGAATCCCACGCAGGGGTTTTGGCGTTCTGGGCGGTTTGGGCGATCGCGTCAAGAAATCTTTTTCCCAAATCTGCCAAATAGCTGATAAGATATTCGTAACATGTCGTCCCTGACATGCCATAATAACAATTATTCGCGCTCAAGCCCTCGCTACGTATGGTGTTTGCAGCGCGAATTTGTTTTGGGGCGATCGCCTCTTGGGGTGATATAGCACTTGAAGTTAAAAAAAACATGAAACAGTGTCCTTCGCATTGAGTTTGTGGAACTCTCCGCCTCTGGACAAAGCACTGCTTTCATAAAACTTTATATTACGGGGGGTTACACGTTGTTTTTTTATTTTGTAACCCGGAGAGGATGAAATACTTGATTGTCTACGATCCTCATGCCATAATAACGGACATTGGAAACGGGTGTACACCCGATTACAATAGAAATTAAATTAAGCGTTTTTAGAAAGAAAGTGCTTCGTCTTTGGCGAAGTCTTTTTTTTGGTTAGCTTACCGGGACAGCGATACAAGTGTTGTTATATTTTTGTTCCGGATGCAGCCCATCTTAGTATAAATGCACTGGGATACGCAAGGGGCGATCGCAGATTTCTGGAAGTTTTTCTGTGTCTACTTTTCGCGGGTTGCCAGTGAAACAGTACTCTGTGGAAAAGTAGCGATCGCTGCCCGGTTTTCCCACAGGTTTCCTTGGCATAATTTTGCGAATCCTCATACTCAGCAAGCATTTCGAGTAAATTAGCTCTTCTAACACGATAAGAGAATACTTGGTTGCTTCTGTTGACATTACTTGTGAGAGCGGAACTTCGGATTAGCGAAAGGAATGTCAACTACCCTCGTCAACGATTTCTAGCTGTGCGAACTCTTCTGGAGTCATCGGCGAATACTCTTTTTTTAGCAACTGCTGCCACATCTCTTTAAAAGCAATACCTCTTTTATCAGCAAGGTATTGCACCATCGCATTACGCCTCGCCTCTCTTTCTTGAAGCTTTGAACTGAGCAACGATGCTGCCTCTGCTGATTTGGCACGGTTTTTCAAAACAGATTCTATCTCTAAGCAATCATCGTAGTATTCACCTAAGTAATTTATGTATTGCCGGTCAGTTGCCTTTGGCATATTTTCTAAAAAATATTCTTACTCTTTCTATGATGCACTACATGAGTCTGATGTGGGTCTACTTTGAGTATAAGTTGTGATAATTGAAGTGCAGCAACCCCATAACATCATTAAATGACTCAAATACGCCCCAAATTAGACTCAAGTGATATATTAGATTCATAAGCAAAACGCAGCCAGCGCAGGCAGGAGAAGGAATTCCCCGTTGTGCTGGTCAACTTTTCTTTGAACCTTGATAATTGAATCTTTTCTTATCGAAAGAAATCCCAGCAGATTACGGGACAAATGGAACACAGAAACGACATTGCGGACGTGGAACACTGCTGGCGGTAGAGGAAGAAAACCAACCCCTCGGTTGGATGCAGCTAATAGCACGGCTGCACCAGCCAACGGTAATTTACATGAGTTACACAAAAATTAAGCAAATTCTTTTGGATTTGGAAGTATCCCCACACATGACTTTTGTTCAGCGAGCGGAGCTTCAACAAATTTTTGAATCTAAGCTAAAAACCTCTGAACATACAAGAGTTCTAGTTCGTACAGAACGCGAGCAACTAGCTTCTTTATTGGAGCTTTTAGCAGCGATCGCCAGAGGAAACGACGACGAGAATACTCTTCGGAGTTTCTTACAAATTATCTTAAAACTTGCGCATGGACAAAATTCTATTCCTGAATTAGAAATTGAAATCGATGAAGCTAACAAAACCGCGTGACCCTGCCTTTGAGGGATCAGAAAAGATTATCTCAATAGTTCGGGAGTTGAAAGGACGAGAGAGTGCTGCCGACTTCTCCCGCCGATTAGGAATAAGGGGAACCACTTTAGGGCGAGTTCTTAGAGGCGAGGCATTGCCCACGTTGCAAGTTCTTTCTGTAATTGCTCAAAATTCTCCGTATACCATTGGGCAATTAGCGGCGATCGCCTGCAATGAGCCTGTAGAAGATATTGTTGTTGCCCAAAACCCAACCCAGGCATTGAAATTAATTTCTCACTTTGACAACAATCAGCTAGTGGAATTAATGGAGATGATTTTTGAAAAGCAAATAGCAAAAAATAACCGAAAAGGAGTTCTTTTGAAGCTATTAAGTGTTTTAGCAGGTTGACCCCATGACACAAGCAAGAGTGGCTTTTTTGCTTTCTCTCCCCGAGGGGGAACTAAATCATGAATGCCTTGTTTCGGGAGTCCCCCAAAAAGGCGACATCGTATTTATCGAACAAATAAGTGGCAAGCCTTACGCTAGTGCGATCGCCCAAGTAAAAGAAATCGCGTTAGTAGTCAATGTCGAGGAAGTAACTACTTTTTACGCCGTTCAACTGGAGTTATTGCATACGATGCCCATCAAAACTGCGTACGAAGTTGTTCGCCGAATGTAAATAAACCGAACTTCGTTCCGCTTCGCTAACGCCAAACTCCGACAAATATCATCTACTACACCACAATACGTAAAATGCTACGCACTCAAAAGGAAAACCGCAATGTTCATCATCGAAAAAACTGTAACAAATCTTAAAAAAGTGTTGGAGATAATCCCAAATCTGCACTACGAGGGGCTTGCATCTCTGCTTCATGCGACCGCCGACGCTATCCGCCAAGAGACTTCTCTGGGTGACGCACTAGAGGAGCTAGGAGTAGACGTAGAGGGCATCACAGACTACAGCTACGGGCTACGGCATGATGTGCAAGATATATATTCTGAGAAAGAACTGATTGCGATCGCCTCTGCTTGCACTGCACATTTAATGAAAGCGTATGGTTGCGGTTGCTAAAAAATATCGCAAGTGTCACATAGAATTTGTGCTTACACTCTCAGTACAGTTTTTAAAAAAGCACACTAAAAAACCAGTGCAGTAATCACATCAAAAAAGGCTGTTGCGGCGTGACGAAGTACAGAAAAAGGGTGTTTTACCGGGCAACAAGAATTGCTGTTGCGATCGCCCTAAAACGCTGCAAGGTTTTAGGGACACTAATTGCGGCTTCTACTATTTTCTATTGCGGGGGTTTGCGGGGTGTTGCGATCGCCTTTTTACTTATTGCAGCCTCGCTAAAAACATTACAGTCCTTGTAGCAAGCCGGTTGCAGCTTGTTGCGAACAGCAAAAAAGCTTCTTAGCCCCTGACTACCACTTAATCCCACGACGTACTTTACACCACAGTATACGGAACATTTTGCAGTGTGCCAGTTGCGACAAAAATAAACCACTAGTTTTAAAAACAGAGGAAATATGGCTAGAAAGAAAAGCTCAGACGACCTAGAGCAAAATAACGCCCAAGCAAAGCCTGTATTGACCCCCGATACAGAAGCTGTCGTCCCGGCTGACAATGACTTTGACGACATTCAGGGTGAGGATTTGGCTAAGCCAGAAGACAAGGCAATTAGCGATCGTATTGAAGAAACAATACCATTCAATCCTGAATCAGAGACTTCTCGTGTAAACCAAACGGGTGTAGTGGATTCGGAATCTGGGAGCCTCCAAAATATAGAGTCTCCGCCAGCAGAACCAAAGCCCAAAAAACAGCGCGTAACTATTCCTAAAAAGGAGATAACTATTATCCTTGACGGTGGTCGCAGTCGCATCAAGGTGTTGCTTATTGTTGACGGGCACGTAACATCGAACCTTGTAATTGATTCCGTTGTTTGCCAGACAGATGCTCCTAGCTTTGGTGAACAGGGTTCATTTAGTATGAGTCGCGGTAAAGACGAGGAGAAGAAAGACCTTATTGAGCATTGGGTGGTAGGGTCCAGCGCCAAACTTCAGGGCAAGCCGTTCATTGCTATGTCTGACGGGGATAATCACAAAATTAATTATTTTCCAATTCTTGCCCTTGGTGCGATCGCATCCCTCCCAAATCTCCACGATTTATCCACTGGCTCTAACGAAAAATCTCGCTCACTGTCGATCAAGCTCATAACCTTAAGCCTTGCTAATCCTTTGGATTTAAAAGCAGGGATTGGAAGTTGCAAGTGGATAAAAGTAGACGGTATTAAGTACTCTCTATCTTTTTCTAAAACAGCATTGAACTACCCAGAAGGCTATGGTGCCAGTCTTTATGCGAAAGATAAAGGGTCAACAGTTTACACTCTTGATGTTGGGTTTGGTACAGCCTGCGTTAGCCAATATAACAATCAAGGGAAATTGCCTAAGCGAGTAAGCCATAAGCCAAACGGCGGCGGCGGAATTTCCACACTGATTCGAGAGTTTGCGGAAAGTGTTGCCAGCGGTGATAGTTCTAATCTTATTAAGCCATCGCAGCTGAGAGAAATTCTGGAGTCTTCAACGTTTACCGATGGAAAAGTGACTGCGATCGCCCCTGACGGAAGAGAAATAGGATCTGCTCTTGAATCGGCTATCCGTAATTGGATAAAAGATACCCCCCTGACATTCGCATTAGAAGGCTTATCAACGGTTGGACGCAAAAACCCTATTGTTCTTTGTGGTGGCGGTTTTGAGGTTCCTGCCGTGCATCAGTACGTAAAGGATGCGCTTATGCAGTCCAGCATTCCCGAAACTAACTTGATTCTCCCTCCTAATCCAGGATTAATTGCTCTTTCTGAAATGACCAAAATCTACACACAAAACAATGCCTGAAATAAAACGAATAAACTACAACGTTCCAGTTGACTTGGTTGAGCACATCCACTTGTTTGCCGCTGAAGACGGAGCAAACGTTCGATACTGGCTTCGCAAAGTATTAGAAAAAGCCATCAACGAGCGTTTAACGAAAAGTGCTTCTTGAAGAAAAAAGCCGGACAAACTCCGGCTGACTACAGCAATTATTTATCAGTAAAAACAATGCTATCAATTTACCAATCCGAAAAAGTAGCGATCGCCCAAAAGCTTCTCCAAGAAGTCAAATGCGAGGTTAAAGAGAAGGATCTGTCTAAGGAGATTTTGCTAGGAGATGCAATCGCCACCATTGAAGAAATCATTCAGCAAGATTTACCAGAAGGATACATAATCCCGAAGCCAAAAGTTGAGGCTTGGGAATATCGACCGACTACAGGCGATCGTATTCTAGAAATTTTAAGCTGGATTGCTGGGCTTTCACTGTTATCCTCTGCGCTGTCTGCTTGCTTGTCACTTGGCGCTTTTGGAATTTCGGAATTCAAAATAGCTTCAGGCTTGAAAGATAACAATAACTATGCTGCTGAGTGTAGAGGTTATAGAGGGCTGAGTTTTACGTTCTTGGCGATCGCACTCACAGGCGGCATGCTCGGTTCAGTTGTTGGCGATGCCGTAAATAAGGGGGATAAGTGATGTACGCATTAAATCGTCTTTCGCCCAACAAAAAATACCTAATATCAAACCATCCTGGACAATGGCACTTCTCACGGGTCGCAGGTGATTACGCCAACTTTTATCGGTTTGCCTACAACAACAAAAGACTAACCATCCGACTGTCGTTGACGCAAGTCCAGCTAATGGTGTGGGAACAAGTTCAGATTAATCTATCAAACCTAGAAGCCTTTAAAGGAGAGTGACCGTATGCACCCAATTACATTTTTTATGCAAGACGCCACAATTAACGCACTAGCAGAACGTTTTGGATGTTATTTGGATCAACTTGACCGTTCCCAAAAAATTCAGATTCGAGTACTTCTTACTAATTTCCTGCTAGGTCAAGACCAGATGGGTTCTGACTACACGATAGGTGATGCTTGGCAGGATTCCTCACTGCATCTTCTGACTTCTGATGACGACGTGGTGGAGGTAGCTGACATCTTGGTGGAATTAACTATTCCCCAAGCCGAGGCACTGTTATCATTTCTTGCTGAACAATGCACCGTTGGAAATAGTCGGTTGAAAACTCCCATAGAAATCGCCACAGAGACTTTTGTTGGACTTGGCGTACCGGAGCAATTAGCAACTACAGCAGCAATTATTCTCAAGCAAGTTGATGGGACACGCGATCGCACTCCAGATGAGCAATCGACCATTAATCAGATACACCAAGTGATGACTGCGAGCATCAGGCAGCAGAGACAAGCGGAAGCAACTAATTAAACAACCACTGGGGAAGAGACTAACCCAGTCCACAAAGTTAGGAGAAAAATATGGACTTCACGGAAGATTCTGCCCCACAGTTTGATACTGAAAGTTACAAGATTGACCCTACACTCTACGAAATTAATACCTCCGAACCAGGTGAAGACCCTATTACTCGGAGTTTTGAGACAACGCCAGCTAACTGGGTATCGCGAACTTTTTTTAATGCACCCAGCAAGGAAGCACTAGTGGACCTTGACCGCGACTCCATTAAGCAGAGTGGAGACGCAGCTCAACGTGCCAGCCAGCAAGCCAAGTTTCTTAAAGGTTACCAGAAAGTTAATGAGCAAATGGTTGATAACAAGGTAGCTTCCGCCAAGCACATCCTTGCCATTATGCAAAAGCGCTATGACGGTGCTCAATCCCTCATGGAAGTTGCTAAAGACTTGCATCTTTCTGGTGTGGAGTTCAAATCATCACATCAACTTATCCAAGCGCAAACACAGTACGCAAGCCAAACAATCACAGCAGAAACTCAGAGCAGATTAATTTTGGCAAGGATTCAGTTTTTAAAAGATTTGGCGGCGATCGCAACCAATCACCAAGAAAAGCTCAAAGACAAACTTAAGCCCGAAGACGAGAACCAGTACAGTTTACGTGCTCAAATCTTCAGACAGATGGATGCAGAATATCTAAAATACCTGGGTGCTCTTGGAAAATACGGGACACCAGTACAGAACGCACTCACTGCACCAGCGAAACCGGTGTACGACACGGTTGTCCCCAAAGGTGGCGCGGTGGGTCAATTTAATACCGTTATGAGGAACGCTGCTGGCGTTTTTCGTAGAGTTCTAGGTTTGTAAATTTTATTCGGTGCAGCCAGTTACCCACTACTGCACCGATATTCACCACTACAGGAAAGCAAATGATGAACAATAACCAGTTTGATGCATTTATGGCTATATCGGGTACTGAACCACCCCAATCTGAAACAAAAGTACAAATACCACAACCTAAAGCTAGTGACAACTTTTTTGGTGCTCCAAGTTACAAGGGTGAGAACCAGCAGGATTTAACCGAAGATGAGCGACGGGCAGAGTCAGGCGATCGCAGTGACGTAGAAGAATTAAGCAGCAAGCAAAACCTCTCTAGTGGTATTGCATTTATTGGTAGTGGTCTTACTCTCACAATTGGGATTAGTTCAGTAGCCGGCACTACTGGCGCTGGTCTTGGTGTCGGTGTGGGCTTGGTAAGTTGTTTAATTTTTGGGAACGAAGCAGTCAGTGGCAAGAAATCGGGCATAGTCCGACTTGGTTGTATGACCGTAGGAACATGTTATGCGGGTTGCCAGTTATGGAACAGTTACAGCCAGAATAGCGCTGTGAGTGAGGTTAACCACAGCGTTGAACTGTATATGGTAAGGCAACCTCAAAGCAACATTTCACTAGGTCAACTGGCAACTTGGCTGATTTATGGAGTAGTGGCGATCGCCGTCGTCAAATTCCTTCTTGCTCCAAAAACCAAGAAGACCACCAACACGAACAACCCGCTTAACTTTTAAAAACTATGCAAGCCGATAATTTTAACGAAGAAAACCGGGAAAGATTAGAGCGGTTGCTCTCGCACCCGGAAAGTGCAGAATATCTCACTGAGGCATTAAGTAAGGCGATCGTCTCCGAACAGAAAACACCAGTAGACGAGAGTAAACCAGAGGTAAACCAGAAACTGGAACCAGTCCAGAATGACGCTGCCATCAACATTACCCGTCACTTCATGATTAGTGGCGGGTTACTTGCAGGTGTGCTGTTGCTTGCGGCTGCTGTTGCCACTCCACTGCGCGACACTTTTACGGTTTGTTTTAATCCTGCGCCCGTCCCTAACACCTCAAAGTGCTTAGGGGTAAAAACATACACCATTGACCAAGACCATCTAGAACGGCTGGTTAACCATCCATCTTTAGTGGTTGTGCCTGAGAAAAGAGGGAATCCGGCGATCGCTGTGACGTTGGCATTATTCGGAACTGCTTTTGCTGGGGGTTCTGGGTTTATCGCCAAACAGGCATTGAAGGAAAAAACTGAGGCAATACCAGTTAACCGCACAAATCGGAGAACGGCATGGACGGCAACCAAACTGGAAGCCGACAAAGTTGTTAAACAGCGTTATCAGGATTTATCACAAGGGTTTGCGATCGCTACCAACACAAATCAACATGCACTAGCAGCTGCTGATACCCTCAACGAATTCGCCCAAATCCAACAGTTGATTGCAAAGCTTGAACCACAAGAGCGTGAGCTATTCTTTCAGCACTTGGCACTGAAAGAACAACGTGAGTTAATGCAGCAACAAGCCCAAATTTAATCACAGCAAGCACAAAGCCCATTCGCTGCATTATTTGGTGGCGTTTCTGGACAAGCAGCACTACCAGATAGCAGCGGTATAACCGGTATCGAACAAGCAAAAGAGATGGGACAATCCATCATCAGGTCAATGGCTGCGAGCATTAAGTCAAAGGTGGTAGTTGCACCCTCAAGATCTGGCAAGACGACCATCTTATATCTGTATTACGATGCAATGTTTGATCGCTATCCAAAAACTGAGGTGTTCGCGATCGCTGACAAGCGCGAAATGATACACCAAAAGATTCCAGTTGCTAACTATGCTTTCTGCGATGGGGAAACATTCAAAGGTGATGGTTTGAAAATGCTTAACAAGGTCTACAGCATTTACCAGGACAGAGCTAAGTTGCCGGAATCAGAACGGGATGTTATAGCCCAAACTCACCCTGTACGACTTGCCTTAATTGATTGGCTGGCAACTTGGTCAACAGTAAGAAAAAAAGAACCAGTAGTAGCTGACAAAGTGAACAGTCAGTTAATCGGACTGATTACAAAAGGTGCGAGTTGTGGAGTTTGTGTGGACATTGATACCCACAGCGCCACAGTGGAAGCCTTGGGCATTGACGCAAGTACTCGTGAATCGTTGGACTTTGTGGCGATCGCTTATTGTCAGCCGAATGACAAAGGTGACTTAGATCGCATTTCCGATGGTCTGGGACTACTACCCAAAGTTGTAAGCAAAGCTTTGATTGTTCCCGATAAAAGCGATCGCACTAGATTAGGAAGTGAGTTTACCAGGCTACGGGATGCTTTGCTGAAAGGTGAATTCAATTCCAGCATCATTTTTACTACCACTGGAGGCAACAGAATCGGCATCACACCACAGTTTGAGCGTAAGTCGTTAGGTGATTTGTCTCTTGAAACTGAAGAAGTAGAGGTGGAAGAGGAACCAATAGAAGTTGAGGAAGAGGAGGAAAAAGAGCAAGATATCAGCTTTTACTTGGTTGATGCGGCTCGGACCATTAAGCAATACCTTGCTTTGAGAGAAAGACAGCAGGCTACATTCAAGCTTATTCGCAGTCAAAAGGCGATCGCATTACTTTGGAGGAAATCGCCTACAGCTTTAGCGCGGCTTGCAATTGATTTTCTAATTTCGCAAGAGATAATTGAGCGCATTGAGGAAAACGACCCAGTTTTAGGAATAAAAGTAGATGTACCGGAGGATAGGCGAGTGTATCGCCTAATTGCCGGATAATTGCAAACCCTCGGCGAACATGATGTTGTTATCGGGGGTTTCACACAAAGACATGATGACTTATAGCGGTTCAGGGCGATCGCCCAATAAGTCAGAATCTGGGTGAGGACTGTCCCGACGTTTTCGTCTTTACCTCCTCGCCGTCGCCAAGATCCGCAATCGCATCCTCAACCCGAACTCTGCATTCGCCCGTTAGTCGTCCGTCCTTTATGTCTATTTCTAGCAGCATTTTGAAAAAGGCAAGCAGATCAGCGTTGGAAGAAATTGAATGACTTTTCGTTAGTCGGAGTTTTCTAAATTCATTAATAAAACGATCTAAGGCTTCCTTAACTATTTTGAATTTTGGCGACTGTTTTCCCAGACCATAGTTAGCTTGTAATTCATCCAAAAGGCGATCGCGAATAACCAGCAATCTTTGTCTGTCGCACGTTCCCTCTACTACCGCTGGTTTTTGTTCTTCGTCGCGCCTGACCGATTCGGGTATAGCGATCAGGCTGATGGCTTTTCCGGCGTCAGTAGACTTAATACCTGTTCAAGCTTCTTTTCCATTGCCTCTAGCTTTTCTTCTGTTGGCATTTTGCGAGAGGCACTTTCCAGCGATTCTTCGACGAGACGTTTGGCAACCAGAGAAATAGATTTCTCTTCACCCTGCAAGCTTTCTAATTTTAAAGCGATATCATCAGTAACTTTAAAGGAAACTAGCTTCATTTGGTAAACCAGGTTAACTGTCCTTATCCTACAAAATCCAGTTAACCTCGTCAACTACAGGAGTTAACTCAGTCAACGCATTGTAAATCATAGCTTTATACTTTTCTTTTAAACTTCATCATTTCTTTTAGTAAACCAGGTTAACTAAAAGGTTAACCTGGTTTACTATTAAATAAGTTAACTAAGTCAACCGGAGGTGAGGACAATGAAACTGGTAGAAAAAAAGATGGCAGAACTTAAAGCACACGCCTATCAACTAGCCAAGCAGATTACAGGACGCACCGTCAGCCAAACAAAGCACCTCAAGAAGTGGCTACACCACGGTTTGGATTTTAGACGTAAATCTTCATGGTTAGAGGCGATCGCCATTCTAGAATCTATCCTTGCCCGTAACGTTGTTCCTCTCCTCCTCGCCGCATAAATGTAAAGAAGGAATGACTATCATGCAAGACGCTCTAACCGCCGCAACAATCGCTATCCCCGCACTTTTCGCTACTTTAATGTTGTTGGATTTTATCGACGGATTGAGAAAATTAGCGATCGCCTCTCAAGAAGAAAAATCACCCGCAGTACAAATAATCGAAACCCCTATCGATTGGGAACTGCCACACAAAAGCCTTGTGGTTGACCCGTGGCTGTCTGCACCTCGCGATACGCCTTGTATAGAAAATCTTCTGCACACACCTCTATACCAATGGTCCTCCCTTCCAATGCTGCCACCTGCCAAAGAATTGGTTGCTGTGTTGCCAGGGAAGGCGAAGAAAACACGAAATGCAGCGCCAGCAGCAACCCCAACAACCAAACGACGCTCTCGCAAAGCGGCTTGATTGAATAAAAAGGGTAGGCGTGACCTACCCAAAAAACAAAGTTTTCTCTCTGACAGGAATTAAATCATGTTTGACACCCAAATTAACTCCCTCGAAAATCAAATCGCTGAAATTACCGCTCGTCTCACGAAGTTCCGCTCTGTGGAATCCGAATTTAAATTAGTCGCACAGGCGATCGCCCAACTCCAGGAAAATGCAAATCAATTGTCATTAGAGTCTGGGGATTACCTTCGTGGCGAATTGGCGAAATTAATCGGGAGTGCGTCCGAGTGCGATCGCACAACCTCAAACAGCGATATCCCAAAAAAAGACGATCGCCTTTTTTCTGAAAATGGTGAAAAAGCGATCGCCTCCGAGCCTGAAATTACACCCGTCCTTTCCTCCGAAGAACTCGATTTGGTGAGTGGGGAAGAACTAGAGAAAGATGTAAAATTCCTTTCGGGATTGGACGAGGAATATATCCCCAAAGGCGATCGCCCTACCGCTATCATCGAATTCCTTGATGAGGAAACCCGATATCTTGCGATGATTGACGACGAACCTACCCCCGTCGCTGTTGCGGACAATCAATGGGATCTAATAGATGCAATTGAATCAGTGAAATGCTACGATTCCGCAGCAGAGATTGCTGAAGCACTTGCTGATGAAGATGAGGTGGATACCCATTTAATGGCGATCGCCTCTATACTAGATTGCTGTCACCAAAATGAACTTGCTGGTCGGGTGTGGTTTTTCGTCCAAAACGTCCCTGCGGAATTTGACGATCGCATCCTGGGCTACCTTCCAAAATCTATTCGCCCAGAGTGGGATAAACAGCGCACCTTTATGGAAGAAGAAGTTTTGGCACGCCAATCAAATTTTCCCCGGCAAGTGGAGACGCCTATGAATCTTGTTATTCGAGATTTGGTAGAAACCCCGCTAGGAATGATTGGGCATATCACTGATATCCGCTTCAATGCCCAGCAAGGAGGACGCATAGCTACAGTGAGTCTCCCAAACGATAGTATTAGCGAATTCGATATTACCCACTTGCGCTACATCGGCAAATATCAGCCGAAAACAGAATTCAAAGTAAATGATTCAGTTGTAACTCCGAAGGGCGAAGTTGTTAACGTGATTCAGGTTGAGGATATTGGGGGAAGAATTTACTTGGAAGTGCAATCGCCCTCCGGTGCAAAAGAAACGTATTACCACAGCGATGTTAAGGCGGCGCCAGTGGAAACAGTCGGAACGATACCCGCACCCGCCGCAGCAGCCACAGCGAAAAAAACCCGCAAGCCTAAAGCTAAGCAGGCTACAGCATCAGAGGTTTTGCGGTGCAAGAATTGGGAACAGATTAGAGCGATCGCAAACAATGACCCCAAGTTGATCAAAGAAGCAGCCACATCTGCACATACAAAAGCTGAAAAAGAACTGATCGAACATTTGCCCGAACTGATACGGGATTGGTGTTTAGAAAACCGCAATTTTGATGATCTGGACTGGCTGCCCAGTTACGTCGTGCAACGAGTGCGGGTTTTGCTAAGCGCTCCTAGTACTACAGCTTAAATCCCAGTTGGTTAGAGGATGTTGGGGAGTTGGACTCCCTAACATTATAGTTTTAAGGCGATCGCGCAAGCATAGACGGCACTTCCACCAGTTGGGACGAGGCGCTATGGGAGATAGTCAATGGAGAAGAATGAAACAGGCATAGCTGCTGGAAGCAGAACTAGCTTAGGTACAAATCCTGTCTTTCGATGGAGATTCCTCGTTGGTCATAATTTTAAGTAAGTATAAATATTCTGGGACTTACGCATTGACAAAAATCTGATTATGTAAGTCAGACTAATTTGCTGCCCAACATCTTTAGTTAGGGCAAGCAAAATCAACTTATGCATGAGTGAGATCAAAATGGTAAGGGGTTTTGAATTGATCTAACAAAGCACTATTTTCTTTTCCTCTATTGACAATATTGCACTCTACCCCCTCCTAAAAACGGGGTCTTAAAACTCTTCATGAGTGCGCAAATATGCATTATCTGGCATCGCCCAACGACACCACGAATTACAGAAACAAGCCCTTTCCAGAATCGCCTGGGAGAGGGCTTGTTTTTGCAGCAAACGATGGGGAATTAAAAGTCCAGATATAAAAGATTCTTCTATAAATAGTACGTGTTCTTATTATACTCCGCAGAGAAAAAGAGCGTTACTATCAATGTTGAAGAATAATCAACAGGGTGTTCTACAGAAAACTAAAAGTAACAATACTTACTTGGTTTACTTAATCTAGTCAAGGAGACTTCCATGATAAAAGATTTACTGTTTTACCTGTCAATTTTCTTCGGTTATCGCACTGAGCGAGTCGTTAACATAGTTTGGAGGCTTGATGATCCTGATGAGACAGGGTATTCCACTAATTCTGTTTTTAGAGCAAACGATTACCGACATGAAAGAGATTTGTTGAGTAAAAATACTTCAACCATTGAAACAAGCGCAGCGATCGCGTCACCCCTGACTTGCCAATTAGACCGAATGAGCTATGAGCATGGATGCTACACCGTTTTTTAGCGCTAAAACACACAAACTGGAGCGCAGATTAAACAACGGTCAGTAGTTGCTTAGGTTGGCTGAAAAATAGGACTACACTATAATAAAGACCCCTCAACCATAATACGGGAAAGGAGATCTTCATTAAATTAAAAGCAAAAGCACTTTACTCAGCAGAAGGCGAAAGAAGAATCGCTATCAAATACTCTAACCGTTTCTTCACTTCGTTTTCTGCATCCTTAGACCACCGGTAGATGTAGAAAGGTAAAACTTCAATCGCATCAACGACCTTATCTTTTTTCAGGTACTTAAGATGTCGGTTGATACTACCTGTGGGCAAGCCATTTACTTCAGCTATTTGCGCAACGCTTATCCAACCTTTTGCAGATTTAACAGCCATGCAGGTTGCGAGAAGTTTCCTGGTTTCTTTCATGTTTAACCCTCTATGTTTTCTGAGTAGAAAATTAGTCGGGTTGAGTTGTGTCGGGATGAACCATGATCTAATAAAGAGTCATGGTATGAATCGAGAAGAATGAGTTAATACTAGCATTCTTTACGACACTATCCCTTATAAAAATATCTTATGTTCTCACTCAAAACCGTGAGGGCTTTCTTATGGGTTGTTTTTGGGTTGTGACTTGCTGGGAACTCAGATTATCGGCAACTCGTCTAAATAAATAACAATGGGTGCACCGTTCTGCACCCATGACTGAATATCTTCAACTACAAATATTATGGCACTAAGCAAATTAGATGACCTAGCTGCAGTGCTAGCGTCCTTACCACCAGAAAAACAAGGTGAAATTCTAGCACAGGCTATGGTTACAGCAGCAATTGTCAAGGAAACGATAAAACCACCAAAGAAGACCGGAGCCGAAACTACCAGTGACCTCATGAGCAACTGGCTGGAGAAGAAATCTGAGGGCACCGCCAGGGCTTACAAAAACGATATTGACTCATTCATACATTGGCTGCAAGCGGAAAAGAAGACCAACGCCTACAAACAAGTTGATAATGACTTGTGGATTTGGGATTTGAATGATGAACAGCGCCTAAACCTCCTCGATCTAACCAAATTGATGGTTGATGACTGCGATCGCTACCTAAAATATTTATCCAAAAAAGAATCTGATAACATAATTACCCGTAGTACTGTTCGCCGTCGCATCGCTGCTGTTAAGTCATTTCTTCAGTACGCTCAAGATTCAGGATTTACCGTTTATAACGTTGCTTCCGCAACCAAGATGCCCCCAGCCAGGAAAACTACGGAAGACCGAATACTATCGGTAAGTGACGTTGGCGCTATCTTGAGCGAAACGCGGAAGGCAGTAAAGGACGCTCAAACCGAGTTTGTAAAAAAACAAGCGATTCGTGACTGGCTGATTATTAAGCTACTTTATATTGGAGCGTTTCGAGTGAGTGAAGTAGCTACTCTCAGTTGGGAGCAAATCAAGGTTACAGAATCAGGTAATGGAAGCATCAAAGTTGTAGGAAAGGGCGACAAAGAGCGAGTAGTTGTCATTCCTGCTAGTCAGCTAGTCCATCTGCAAACATCCAGAGAAAGTAACAGCCCAGATGAACCGGTTTTCAAGTCACGTGAAAGTAGCAAGGGAATAAAAGCTGTAAGCGATCGCACCATTCGAGAAATTGTGGCTAAATACGCAAAACTTGCAAAACTCGACAGAATCCCTAGTCCCCATTGGTTTCGCCATTCTCATGCTACCCATGCACTCAACGGCGGTGCTCCTATCAAGGTAACAACGAAAACTTTGGGGCACGCTAGCGCTAGCACTACACTAGATAACTATGTTCATACAGGGGAAGAGGAAAGCAGCAGCTTTTTTCTAAACGCTGATTAGCCAATGAAAGGCAAAAGGCGATCGCTCTTGACGGCATCTAAAAGAACATCGCCTCCCTGGAAAGCATAATTTGAATTTACTGCGCCTAAAAGAAATAAGTTAAGTCTGTTCCGCCCTCCTTAGTCTCAATCTGAGGAGGGTTTATTTTTTTGAGACAGCAGATCAACTAGCTCCGGTTTTTTCTTCTTGCTGTAGCCGGGAATCCCTCGCTTTTTCGCCATATCTTTTAATTGTGTCAACGTCAGAGTGTCCAAGATAGCGACCTCTGTAATGACATCCGGCATTGGTTGAGGGCTTAGATAAAAAACTTCTTTCAGAGCATTTAGCTTATTTCCTTTAGTTATACCGCATTTAAGGGTCGTGATTGGCTCAAAAGTTTTCCAATACTTGCGTGGAGCTTCATCAATACGATTAGTAGCGATCGCAAGCTTTACACCTTTCAATTCACTATTTGGTTTTTCGATCAAGTACTGCAACGCCGACTGAATTTCATCTCTAGTTGCAGTCGATAGGTTAATTTTAGGTACGGATTCTCCAGCAAGAATTTTAGTTATTTGAGACGTGTGCTCGCTGAAATCAGCGATGATACACCATACTTTCTCCAGTCCGGCTTCCTCTACGACTGCGAAAATAAACGAATTGCCAATAACTTCGTACTGGTCTTCTCCAAGTTCTTTGACAATTACTGGTACCCAATTGCGTCCACCTGAAGAATTGAGCGCTTTTGCAGATGCTTTGATCAAAAACTCTGGTGCATCCGTACCTGTGCCTGGATTAATACTGTCTATTTCAAGACACATCAAATTCCCAACGTCACTTAAGCTCATTGCAAAAAATACTCCTTGGCTAATGCTAGATAATAATTGTATGCTGTAATATTTTTATACACAGACGGGATACGAGTAAAAGCAGCGCCTGCAATGTGGGCATAACTAGGCAAATTGAAAATGTAGCGATTCGGCTTTGCTTTACTGTGAAGGGAATAAAAGTACGGCGTTAAATCAAACGAATTGGTTTTATTCTTGATTGCCTGTTGGATAATTTCATCTAAAGCTTGATCAGCTGTAACTCGTGCTGCTTGAGTAATACTCTCTCCGTTAAAGAAAATAGGGAGCGCTACTGGTCCTCCATCTTTTCTGAGATCTTGGATCTCTGGAATAAATTGTTTTATAACAATTGCCGCATTCTGTAAAGAAAAGATGTTGTTGTGCTTTGTAGGAATTAAAACGACATCCGAAGCGCACAACGCGCTCTGGCTGAAGAACATCCAATTAGGGGGAGAGTCGATGAGAATGTAATCGTATGCGCTTTTAAACGGGTCAATCACCTGCTTCAGCTTAGTTACTCTGAAGACTTGCCGCAGTTTGTCTTGTCCTAACTCCGTCAATTTTTTGTCGCTTGGAATAACATCAAATGTTACTGTGTTACCTCCTTTCATTAGGTAGCTAAACCTGAACATTACCCCTGAAGGAAATGACGGACTCGGCTTACTGTCCAGCCAGGAATATAGTGCGTCTTCATTTAGTAGTTTTATATCTAGGGAGTTGGTTAAGTCCTGCTGGTTCGGGTCAAAGTCGAGAATTAATACTCTCTTTCCCAAAAATGCCAGCGTCGCAGCCAAATTTACCGTAGTCGTAGTTTTTCCCACACCACCTTTATTGTTGTAAATGGCCACAGTGAGCGCTCTTTGAGGAGTGTCAATCTTAGATTTGATAATTTCTACTATCTCGTAAAGATTGTCCGGAGTTATTTCTAGACAACGCGAAGACGGGTGAACTACTTTACCATGCTTCCTAAACAGTTGTATGTGGTTTGAGTTAGTAATGATTCCCCATTGGGCTGATTTGCTGTTCGACGCTAGCAGATAACGTTTTAACTGAGAAACGGTAGACTTGTACTGTGTGGAATTCTCACTTAAGTTAATATCTCTGCCCTTTAACTCAAGAAGCAGGTAAGGACTAGATTTGGTATTGATAAATACATCGTTGTCAATATTCTTCCTAACAGCATAGTCAACCGTATCCGCACCACTCCCAGTCGCAAACTGGGGGACTGTTTCAGTTATGTCATACCCTAAGGCTTTTAAGAATTCGGGAACAAATATACTGCCTACAATCGATTCCTGTGCATTAGCTGGTAGGCTAAGCAACACTTGTTTAAGCTGGTAATATTCCATAAAATAAGTTGATTACACAAGCACGAACCGTCAAACTAAATTGACGGTTCTGTTTTTAGTGTAGTCAACTATGATGTTAATTCCCGTATATGCTCGTATTGTCCCTGTGAATTGTTCATAAAGCAGATTGCCTGTTTTGTGAAACCTGATAATCTGAATCGGGCTATTCGCTTAAAACAATAGGTGCAGAACGGCGCACCTATACATCGATATTGCTTCTAAATCTATAAACTATTATGACAACAAACCAAATGACTTGCCAGGATGTGGCGATCGCCTTTTGACCTCAATCAAAAAAGGCGATCGCACCACGGGGGAATATTACAAAAAAAAGCAAGATAATGACTAAATCTAAAGTGACAGCTCTCCCCCTCGCAGAAACGCGGCAGAAAATCGAGTCGCTAGAATCCGAGATTAACAATCTACAGCAAGAACTTACACAATCGCAGGACGCCCTAAATCTAATACTAAATCCGCCAAGATTCGCGCCGGTGCAAGGACAACTGCCGTTCTTTGATAGGCTAAGCGGAATCCTGCAAGAATCCAAATCTGAGCAGGAAAGACTAGAGAAGGTAGAAGCAGCCCGAAAGGCGATCGCACAAACCAAACAATTGCTAGCACAGAAGCAGCAAGAGCTAGCTGCAGTCAAAGACGAGCTTGAAAGGCTGAAAGAAGAAGCCGTTTGGCAGGAGCGCTACGAGCCACTTGTTTCAGCCTTTCAACATGGTTACACCATGCCGTCTGCTCAAAGAGCTAAGATTGCGCAAGTGGAGGGATACCTACATAGTGCCGTGAAATTCTTTGAGGAGATGCAAGAAATTAAGAATTCGGATGCTCCAGAGATAAAGAAAAATTGGGAATTGAAACATCCTGGGCTTGGTTCTCTCAAAACAGCTCTTGCAACGCAGCAAGAAGAAGTCACCAAGCAGCAAGAGGAATTAGCTCAAGCCAAAAAGGTAAATCAAGAGCATTTTCGCAATTTCATCAAAAAACGGGTGGATGTCGAGGCTCCACTGCAAGCGCTTCTAATTTCCCAAGAGGCGTACTTCAAGGCTCGTGAGCAGTTTCTTGAGACGGTTGGTGATGGGGCAGCACTGGGTATCGACGTTAACGAATTAAAACAATCAAAAATTCCATTGGTTGCTTGCGTGCAAAGCAGAATCCAGATATCGAAGATACCTTCTCCTGAGTAAAAAGGCGATCGCCCTATCCGCCAAAAGCGACGGGATTAGGCAAGTTGCCACTACATGCAAGTAGTATACATAAATGCTTTGTAGGTAAAGGCTTTGACCAACCATCCATCACTGTTTGATGTATTACAAATAGAGGGGAAGGCGATCGCCCCAACTTCAAAAATACTGATTTATCAATTAAACTAAATCTTCTGGGGCAAGACTTTCAGCTTCTTGTTGCTTGAATTCTTTCTCGATTAGAGCAACCCCTCGCGAAATAATTTCTGCCTGTCGTTCAGATGCAACCCCTTCTGTGAGCAAAGTCTGCAACGCATCCAGAATTGCAGTATTTTTGCCTAGCACGCGGTCGAGAACCCATTTTGGGCATTGGCGACGTTCGATATGCTTTTTCTTGAAGGTTTCCCTTAAAACTTGCTTGACCGTACCGTCGGGGTCTTCAATGTTCCGGACGGTTTCGCCTGTGATTTCCCACTCGATTACGATGCCGTTGTACAAGTAATCGCTCAAGCACTTGCGAGCCTGCCGTTTGTCTGATTCAGGGCGATCGCGAGTATATTTCTCCCGTGCTGCTTCAATGGCTGCGTTAAACTCTGGATATTTTTTCAGCCACTGGTAAAAAGTATTCTTGCTAATCCCAGCTGCTTCAAAACCACAGACATCAGTGCCCTCAGAGGCAATCGCCTGACAAATGATTTCTGCTAATTCTTGTGAATACTTTTCCCTCATCTCTTTTTCCTATATCTGACACAAGAATACCCCCTCGCGTGCAATACTGTGCGAATCGTCACCGGAGTTAGGCGATCGCTATAAAACACAGGTTTACTTAAGAAACCAAGTGGTCACTGTGCCCACTTGGTTCTTTTCCCTGCTTTGATCAGAAAGGTTCGATGATTTCGCTTATTTCACATCGAATCCGAGAACGTTTCGCAGAGAAATTCACTACTGTATCACCTCCAAAGTGCTCTACCACAATACCTTCCAAGCCATATAAGGCGTGGAATTCGCCGCAACTCCCACCTGTGTGCTGAATTCTGCACCCTATGAAGAAATCTTCCAGCGTCAATGATGGCAGATCCGGACTGGAAGCCTTTATGGGTTCGGGTTGGTTTTGAGCGATCGCCCTTTCCTCCAATTCTTCAGTCATCCCTAACTGTTCTGGAGATTCTGTTTTCTCCTCCAAAGTCAAACTTGTTGGAACATCTTTTTGACCTGTGACAAGTTTTAACTTTGGTTTTTTTAATGATCCCGCTACAGGCTCAATAATTGCTTCAAGGTTCCAGACTTGGGTTTGCAGTAGTTCGACTGGCTGCTTTTCCATGTTTTTGAAGCGGTACCAGTACTCTAATTCTGCGTAAAGAAAGTATTCCTCGTTTGCTTCTGGGAGAAGATAAGCTTTTACACTCAGGATTCGACCATAAGTAGGAAAATCCATATCAAACGCCTGGAACCTCACCACTTGCCCCTCTTTTAGCCAATGTGGATATTTACGCGATGGTCCCGGCAAAGTACTTTTAGCGTTAAGTTCTAATACCCACACTTTTAGGAGATCGCGAATCTCCGAAGACAGTGACTTCGCCGATTCTCTCAATAGTTCTGGACTGAAAATCTCGCGTAGATCTTGAAGCATTTCCGAATCCTCGCAGGCTTGGAGCATCTCCGCTACGCTAATTATGTCTTCGTCAACTTGTGGCTCAGCAGTGACAACGGGAGAAAATTGTCCTTTGAATCATAATGTGGGAAAATTTTTGAACCATAAATTGGAAAAAAGTT
>NZ_JCACKO010000073.1:0-24559 GCF_059505445.1 Brasilonema angustatum
CCTGCCATCTCTATTGGTTGTCCACGCTCGCGTTTCAAGCTTGCTTGACAAAAATGAATTTACGCATAGCGGTATAACCCGAAAATTTCGGTCAACCACAACACTTAGTAAAGTGCCTATTATGAAAAAGTTTTAACGCACTCTACATGTGGGGTTATTACAACTAGCGTATTAATCGCAAAAAACTATTTGACTGGATTTCTTTAACAATCCAGTCAAAAATAAGACTCTTAAACTATTCTGTTGAAAATAAACTTTTCATAGTTCATCTCCTTTCTTTGCAGTTGCCTTACCCAGTGGCAACCAGAGACGAACCTGAGACTCAATAAGGAGTCTACAAGGGCAGATTCGTCAAAGTGATTACCAACTGAATACAAGCAGGTTCCGGGTCAGGGTCTTCGTCTGAAACCATAGTCACTTGAGTAGTTATCTGATGGCTACTACTACCAGAAGCCTCCATTTAATGTTTCTCCTATTAAAATTGTGAAAAAATTGTGAGTTGACAGCCAATAATTCTTGGTCGTCCGATTCAACGCTTAGTATAAGTCAAAACAAAATTTCAGTCAATCTTTATGTGCAAAATGAACTCTACTCTTTGCTCATGAATTTAGCATGATGTGGCTAATTTTTTCTCATCCTAACAATAGGAGTATCTTCGAACACCCTAAGTACCAATATCCATTACAAGCCACTGCACGTCTGTGCCAAGAAAATATTTCCTGTTTTTCAGGATGCTTCTCTACTCTCTGCAGGCACTGATTCTGGTAAATAAAGCCGTTCTTCGCCAGCATCGTACTCAAAGAGTTCTGCGTAGCGCCCCCAGTCAATAGCTGTCGCAAATTGTCTCTCTGCTTCCGGGCGTGGAAAATATTCATCTAGTAAATCTAGAAAGAAATCTCGTCCCATTGACCCATTTTGTTTTTCTCGTAACGTCTGTAATATACTAACCACAATAGGCACACGTTGCAGTACTTGCTGTCTAAATAAGTCTTTACTTCGCAAAATCGTTGTGGTGGCAAAGTCGCGTCCAATTTCGGTAAGCTGAACATCGCCTTGTATAATATCTGCAAACCCCAGCATCACAGAACCATCAAGAATTGGCAACAGATCATCTACTTCTAGCTGAATTCGTTCTGCTAGCCTAAAAATATCTTCCTTGCCTTCTGGTTTTTCTACAATCAATTCCAACAAACCGCTGATCCCACCCACTCGTACATGTGGTAACGACTGAGCATAAGGTGATTTAGATGCTTGTGCGGTTGTGGGGGCTGCCACTGCGACTTCCCCAGTCACTTCAACTTCTGGGTTGGTCATCACCGTGTAGATATAGTCTACCAAGGCTTTGAAGCGAACGTTTGCGCGATCATGAGGACGCGGCAAATCAATAACAACCTCACCACGAACACGCCCTGGATTCGATCCCAGGATAATCACTCGGTCCGCCAGAAACACAGCTTCCTCAATATTGTGGGTGACAATCAAAATACTTTTGGATGGAAAGGTGCCAGCATTCCACAAGTCGTCGATTTCACCCCGTAAGTTCTCAGATGTTAGAACATCCAGCGCACTGAATGGCTCATCCATAAACAGCACTTGCGGTTCCAGAACAAATGCCCGTGCAAAGCCAACCCGTTGCTTCATACCACCAGACAACTCCTTAGGATAGGCGCTTTCAAAACCGTCCAAACCTACCAAGTCAATTGCTTTGAGTGCCTGTTGGCGTCGCTGATCTCGACCGACTCCCTGCGCTTGCAGTCCTAACTCCACATTTTGTTGGACTGTTAACCAAGGCAGCAGCGCAAAGCTTTGAAACACCATTGCTACATCTTTGTTAGCTTGTTGCAGACGTTTACCACTGCTAATAACCTGTCCTTCACTTGGTGGAATCAAGCCTGCCATGATCCGCAACAAGGTGCTTTTGCCACTACCACTGCGTCCCAGCAATGCTACAACTTCACCTGTATGAACTGTCATGTTGACATTACGGAGAACCGTAAACTCTCCTTTGCCTTCTGGCAGAGGAAAACTCTTATTAACCTGCTCGACGGCAATCAATACCTCATGAGTTGCTTGCGTAGTTGTCATGCTTGCACTCCTTTCTACAGATGATATTTTGTTTCCGCCAGTTGATACAGTCGTCGCCAGAACACACGGTTCAGTCCAACTACATACAGACTCATCATTCCAATTCCCAAGGTAATGCGGGGCCAGTCACCCACTTCAGTTGCCTTGGCGATGTATGCTCCTAACCCAGTTGCAGTAAGCGTGGTGTGTCCCCAACTGACAACTTCAGCAACGATGCTGGCGTTCCACGCTCCTCCACTGGCAGTAATACCGCCTGTAACCCAAGCGGAGAAAATGCCAGGGATGATTAACTTGCGCCACAACCGCCAGCCACGCAAACCAACATCAGTTGCCATTTCGCGCAGATCAGTGGGAATGCTCATAGCTCCAGCAATGGAGTTAAACAAAATGTACCACTGGGCACCCAGGGACATCAAGAAAATACTACCCCAATCGATGCTGACATGAGCATGAATGAAGAAGAGAGTCGCGAAAGGAAAAATGAAATTTGCTGGAAATGATGCTAAAAATTGTACCACAGGTTGTAACAGGCGTGATAGTCGCGGATTAAACCCGATCGCCACACCAACTGGTGTCCAGATTAGCGTTGCTAGTACTAATAGCACCAGTACGCGTCCCAAAGTGAGTAAACCCAGCACAAAAGTCTTAAACACCTCACCCAGTCCGACTGTTGTGAGAATAAAGTGCAACCCAGCAACCAGCAATCCACCAATCACGATTAGTAAAATGAAGTTGTAGAGGCGATTGTTTACCACTTGCTGACTCTCGTTGATCGCAACTCGTGGACGCTCTGGGGTCAGTGATGATAGCAGACGGTTGATAGTTTCACCCACCGGAGTGAACGCCCGTCTCATTAAACGTGGGAGCCGCGCGGCTTTGAGCAAATCGAACACCCAGGAGTTGGGAGCCTCTGCTGCCGAACTCTGTTCTAAGCGGAACTTATCAGCCCAGGCAACCAGCGGTCGCCAGAACAGTTGGTCTACCAGCAAAATAACTACGGCGATCGTTAGGAATGCCCAACCTAAAGCAGGCAAATCCTGAGCGGTGACTGCTGCTGCTACGTAAGAACCAAGTCCAGGTAACGTGTACTTTTGGTTCAATACACTAATAGCTTCACTAGCTGCGACAAAAAACCAGCCGCCTCCAAAACTCATCATTGCGTTCCAGATTAGCCCAATCATCGCGCTTGGCACTTCCAGCTTTGTAAACCGCTGCCAAGCCGAAAGCCGATAAAGCCTTGCTGCCTCATCTAATTCGCTTGGTACCATTCTCAGCGACTGGTAGAACGAAAAGGTCATATTCCAGACCTGACTTGTAAAAATGGCAAAAATTGATGCTGCTTCTAATCCCAGTAAACTCCCAGGGAATAGAGCAATAAAACCTGTCACCGTAATAGATAAAAAACCCAGTACTGGTACTGACTGTAAAATATCGAGGAGTGGGATCAATACTTGTTCTGCACGACGGCTTTTGGCAGCAACATAGCTATAAATTAAAGTAAACAATGTCGAGCAAAACAGCGCGATAAACATCCGCAAAGTTGAGCGTGCAGCGTAGTATGGCAGATGAAGCGGGTTAAGGCTAACACCTGGCACCACATCCGGCGGTACAAAACTCACTAAAGTACCAGCACCGACACGTGCGATTAGCCCTAGTAAGACCAATGTGCCAAAAATCAGGGCAATATCAGCTAGACCGAACGGGAAGCGTCGAAGCGCTTCTGGGGATGGGAAGGTCCGCCTCAGCATAGGTTATGGAAGTTTTCCCCGTATGGTAGACAGTTTTATTTAACCATCAAAGTTATACATTTGTATCGTGCCATAAAGCAGAAGGCAGAAAGTAGAAGTTGTGCCTTTTCCCTTCTACCTTCTGCCTTATATATAATTTGCTTTTGTTCGTCGTTTTACTGATCGTTGCTCAATTTGTCCCGTAGTTCCGTCCAATGAACGCCCGCGAGATTAGGTAACACAACGTGTGCTGCTCCCACTCGTTCACTAGGACCAAGTCCTACAGCATACATTCCGGCGGCAAGCGCAGCCTCAATACCTGCTGCAGCATCTTCGACAACAACACATTGCTCAGGTTTGAGTCCTAGCTGTTTGGCAGCAAACAGAAATAAGTCTGGCGCTGGCTTGGGTTGCTGTACGCTGTAACCGTCAGCAACCACATCAAAGCGATCTGCAATACCCAGTTTTTCGAGTACCGTTTGAGCATTTTTGCTTGCAGAACCAAGGGCTATCTTAATCCCAGCTTGCTTCAACTCATCCAACAATGCAATTGTTCCTGGCAATACATTTCCCGGCGTCATTGTCTGGATAAAGTCCACATAGTAGCGGTTCTTGCGATCCATCATCTCCTGGAGTTGTTTTTCTGAGTACTGCTTTTTACCAACTATCTTCAGCAGTGACTCGCGACGAGAAACACCCCGCAGATCTTCATTAGCTTCGCGATTAAAGGGTAATCCCTCTTCATCTGCCAGCTTTTGCCAGCCTAAGTAGTGGTATTCTGCTGTATCTGTAAGAACACCATCCAAATCGAAAATAACTCCTCGGATATCTGGAAGTGTCATAGTATCTTGTGCTGTAGGACGTAGGTCAATTTCGTGCCACTCGCCACGCCAATGAAGCTTGAACTTCAGACGTTTCCACCCAGGTGGCAATTGTGGCATTGTTGTTGGTTCATGTTCTGCAAGTTGAATTCCCCCAAACCCCAAAATCACGGCTTGCCAAACACCACCAGCACTAGCACCATGAATTCCTTCGTGAGCATTGCCACGAACATCTTCAATATCTACCAATGCAGCTTGCATAAATAGTTCATAAGCCTCTTTGGATTTGCCCAAATCCGAGGCTAAGATGGCATGAATGGCGGGTCCAAGAGATGAACCATAAGTGATGTCTGTACGCGGTGCATAATAGTCCCAGTTTTTCTCCAGAGTTTCTGGGGTGTAAGGAAATTCCTGTGATTGACGCATTAAGTACAAAAGCATCAACACATCTGGCTGTTTGAGCACCTGCCGCTTATTTGCTTCCTCAATGCTCAAGATAACTTGCATTGAGCGGTTACGTGGTTCGTACTCAGCCAAGTCGATATCTTCTAATTTAAAGAATCCCTCAGACTGCTCAACAAGCCCCGTCGATGGATCGTAGGGAATCCATATATTATTGATAATGTCTTGCCAACGAGAAATCCGTCCGGCGCTGAGTTGCAATTTTTGCTGAATTGTGCTAAAGCGATCAGAATAAGTATGACGCAACCAGTCATAGATAAACAGCGCTTTCTCCAAATGCCATTGCACCATCCGGTTCGTAAAAGCGTTGTTGTCTGCAATTTCGTGGTACTCATCCGCTCCAATCACCCCACGAATTTCATAGCGTTCGTGTTTGGTGTTATACTCAACGCGACTCCCCCAGAAAACAGCGGTGTCAAGAATAATTTCTGCACCGCAGTCACGCATCCACTCATCGTCATCAGTCGCTTTCCAATAGTACCAAACCGCATAAGCAATATCAGCACTAATGTGAATTTCGCGATCGCGACACCAAATTCGTGTGTCTTCCCCGTAAAAATCATTAGGAGGCAACCAGCGTGGTGTCACCTCATCACCAGTGTCTGCGCTTTCCCAAGCATACATTGCCCCTTTATACCCGTAATGAGATGCCTTACGTCTCGCCCCATTCAATGTCAGGTAGCGGTAAGTGAGCAAGTTACGAGCAAGTTTGGGTTGAGTGTAAATGAAAAAGGGCAAGATAAAAATTTCCGTATCCCAAAACACATGACCACGGTACCCAAAGCCTGAAAGTGTTTTCGCGGGGACACTCACTTTGTCATCATGCTCTGGGGCTGAGATCAGCAATTGAAAGATATTGTACCGGACGGCAAGTTGAGCTTTGGTATCTCCTTCAATTAAGATGTCGCTTTTATCCCAAGCCTGGGCCCATGCTTGTGCATGGGCATCTACCAACGCTTCATAGTCTGGGAGTTGAGCAAGCTTTTCATTAGCTTCAATGACCGGGTTATCCACATCTCGTGACGTGAAAACTGTGACAAACTTATCCACAGTAACCGTTTGTCCTAAAGAAGCTTGGAATACGGTGCTCAAAGTCGGATAACCTGGAGGACTACTGACTTGTACTGGCGCATCGGCTCCTGATACCGTCATTCCAACAGCTATCCCCAAGTTAATCCGGGTGTTGCGAGTCTGGAGTTGCAACCAGGCTCCTCGATTGGTTTTGCCTTGGTCTATCAATTCCCAATGGTTGAAACCTTGATTTTCAGGATAGCCACTAATGCTACCTTGAATTTCAATCAACCCGTCAAAATCTACTGGCGTTAACTGACAGCGTAGCCCTAAAACATGTTCATCTGCCCGACTCGCAAAGCGTTCAAAGCAGAGATCTATTGTCTTTCCGCCGGGACTGCGCCAGCGTACTTTACGCCTAAGGATACCACGAAGGAGGTCAAGCTGTCGCTCATAGCTCAATATCTCGCCGCGTTCGATGCGGAAGCGATCGCCATCGACAGTGACAATCAATGGTAACCAGTCGGGACAGTTAGCAAGTTCGGTGTAGACAAGAGGAACATTATCATAAACCCCATGAATGAAGGTTGCTGGCACTGCACGAGTAGAACCTTCCTCAAAACTTCCCCGCGTTCCCAGATAACCGTTGCCAATAGTGAAAACAGTTTCTCTGTGCTGAGTTTGGTTCGGGTTAAGGTGGGTTTCGACAAGCGTCCAATCTGTATAAATAAAGTCGTGGGAATTATCTGTTTTATCCATGGCAAACCGGGGGTTTTTGAGATCAGATGTTACCTTTGCATATGTTGTTCCAAAATTTTCTCAGCCCTAGGTTTGTAGAGCAGATAAAATAAAGTTTCCACGTAGCCAGCTTTCGCTTCGCTAATTTCCTGGTTCAGAAACTTCCAAAAGCTATAGACTTTAGCTAGCAGTAACAACTGCTTAGTGTGTAACTGCCAGTTATATTTGTTACGCACACGCTGAATCACCAACTCCGATATCTTATACCAGTGTTCTAGATACGCATTGCACTGGTCAATAAAGCTTAATATCGTCTTGGCTGTTCCTTCTAGGTCTGTTGGATTTAGTAGAAAACCATTTTCTTCATCTTCGATGATTTCTAAGGAACCGCCAAATTGAGTGGCAAAAGTTGGTAATCCGGAACTCATAGCTTCGAGAATAGTTCGTCCAAAGGCTTCAAACCGGGCAAAATGGACAAAAATTCCTTGAAAATCCGCAATAATACGGTATGCTTCTCCCAAGTCGGCAATGGGGATTTGCATTCCGACCCAACGAATGTGACCGTGAAGATTATACTCATTGATAATATTGTGGAGTTTTTCGATTTCCTCTGCTTCTTGTGAATTTGTTGCTTGGTGAGGATGCAGCTTGTCAGTCACAATAATTAAATTGCAACTTTGCTGTAATTCCTGACTTTTACCAAAGCATTCTGCCAAACCCGCAAGGTTATCAATAGCAGTCATCGCACCAACGGCAAAGATGGGTCGCTTGCTTTGATTCTCTAAGTGTCCAAGGATTTGGGGATCTTCGCGGGTAAACAGTAGGTCTTGAACTGTTCTGCTAACAGTAATATCTCGGTCTTGTATCTGGTTACTGGGGAAGAAGATATGTTCATTCACCCCCGGTGGTATCATGTTGAACTTGGGACTGAATAAGTCAATACCATCTACCACATGATACAGCTGGGGCATCGTAAAACATTTGTAAGACTCATACTGACCCAGTGTATCAGGTGTACCCACAATTTCTTGGTAAGTCGATGTAATGATGAAGTCTGCCCCGTTCATACCGATAAGATCAGCAGTGTATTGTGCTGAAAAATGGTATTTATCCTCTAAATCATGCCAGTACAAGTTACTGAACAGGTGCTTGGGTTTTTCCAAAGAATGAGCAATGTTGCACTGAGTCACTTTCAAACGGCGCGCCAACAGAAAAGCAACCAAGTTACCATCGCTGTAGTTACCAATGATCAGATCTGGACTACCTCGAAATTGGGCAAGGAGTTCTGTTTCTGCATCAAGGGCAAATTTTTCTAGATAAGGCCAAATCTCATACTTGGAAATCCAGTTTTGAGTGACATTAGGATTAGAACCAGCAAAAGGAACGCGCAAGATCCAGGCATTTTCTGCGCCCTCAACTTTTTCCAAGCGTAGATTGCACAGTGTTCCCTCGCAGTTGGGGATCAAGCGGGTCAGAATTATTACTTGGGGTTGAATGCCAAGAACGTCTAATCCTGCTAGTTTAATTTCTTCTTGGAGTTTGTTTTCTAAGTTACGGGCTTGTTCAAGAACGTAGATAACTTGACCTGTTGTTTCAGGTCTTCCCAAAACACCTTCTTGGGAAACCCACCCGTGTATGGACACGAGGACAACACGAAAAACTGTCGGGACACGCGAGACAAAAGCTTCTAGGACGGCTGGTTCTGCAGTGTCAATCAGTCGGTTAAGAAGTTCTAGGGTTTCACGCACTCGTGATGCTGTGTTACCCCAACCTGGTTCAAAACCGAGTTCTTGAAGATCAAAGCGAAATTTTTCGTAAGGTTCGCCTTGAGGACGTTCGTTGAGGAAATTTAGGGCTTGCTTGAGTTGTTTGGCTAGCTGTTTACCTGAGTTAATACGACCGTTGATTAGTAAGGGAATACCATCATAGGAATGTCGGTCAAATACATCAAACAAAACCTCTAACCAGTATTCAGGATCAGTCAACACTTGAGCGCATAGGTGACGGTTGAGAGATCCTAGACCTTGACCAATGTTTCTCGGATCGCTAATTTGGGGGTAACCGTGGTAGTATGGACTGAAATCAATTTTTAGAATTTGGGGTTGAAAGCGGTTGACCAAGCGATCGCGCGCATCCAATAAAGCTTCTGGCGTCATCTGCTCAAAACTTGTCATGTTTGCCCCAAGCCGCCAAACCTCTTGGCTGCCAATTCTAGATCGAAGAAGAAACCATGTACTTTCCCCTTCCACAATAATTTCATGCGTGTAGTGTATGAGTTTCCCTACAGAAGAAGAGTGGAAATAGTAACCTGGCTTTTCTGAATTTTGACAGTACTCAGCAAAAACATGTAAAATTTCGTTTCTCAGAAAGTACCTTTTATCAAAGGCACTCAAAGTCTTGATTAAATGACGCAGAGCAGTCTTTTCTTCACTATTTAAGATAGTTTGAACCAGTTCATGCATGGCAAATTCCTAAACATTAACTAGACCAATACCTCATTTTTCTACACTTGTCCTGAAAATAATACTCCTTCTGTCTAACGATTTTATAAAGAAGAACCACAGAGAATGATTCACCCCCTACGTTAGCGCATATTTCGCTTGAAGGCTCAGGTTCTACAGAAAGGTTTTAGGTATTTGTTGAACGTCAAAAACAAGTATAGCCCAGTAATTTTTAGGAGCAAGTTATAATATTTTGTAGCTTTTGTAACAGTTTTTAGGCAGAATTGACTTTTGATATCAAGTCCGGTTGATTAGTTATTATTCCTGTTTTGTGTAAAAATCTTAAAATCCTCTCTCCCTCAACCCTGACCTTTTGCAGTCTTAATAATAAGTCTTGAAGCGCATATGATATAGCAGTCCTAAATGAGATTGTAAATTGTCTCATGAGGGCAGGGAATAGGGAACGCTTAACGCTTAACGCTTAACAGGAATTGTTTATAAATGATTTAGGATTGCTATATGAGTATGTGTCCTGATTATTCTGCTTAATCAACAACCAGAACTGTATCATGAAAGTGACTATTTCATACTCTTGGATAGTATGGAGCTTTAGTTGAGAGCAGAATAAATTTTTTGCGGGTTGAGAATGAGCAGTCAAGCTTTATACTGGTAATGACTTAAGACCAACCATTAAACTCAAAAAATTAACTTAATATAAAGAAAAATAATATGTCCATCTCAAAAACAGAAGCAAAACAACTCCTAGAACGTCTTATTTTTGATGATGCACGCCCTCATGACTGGGTGCAGGATGTGTGGGGGTTGAGTCCAATATTGGGAGACAGTGCAGCAAAATTGTTAGAGGTTTTTGAAGCGCTGATAGAATGCTGTCCCCAAGAAAAATTGGAAAATTTGCTGCAAACGTTTTATCAAGAGGATCTTGGGTGAAGAAATTATCTTCACTTAGAGCGATATGCAACACGGAGACTTTGCACCAAAATCACCAGAGATGCGATCGCCATTAATCCACCCCAAAACCAATAAGGTAAAAGCAATTGCTGCTGTATTTGCGCTGTGTCAGAGAGTAAGCCAGGACCAGCAGAGGTGCTAAATAAATAGTCCACTTGATGGTAAGTACTTACACAAGCTTGTACGCCGAGAAATTGAATCCCAAATCCCTGCATCCAACGAGGAGCTTTTAGCGCAACACCAAGGATAATCAGACCAAGTAGAGGAATTGCGACGATTCCAAATAGTGAGCGTACCCAGATAAGTGTCGAAATCAGTAAAAAACCCCCCAAAATCGTCAAACTCAGATGAGCCGCTCTAAAACTACGAGAAGCCAAAATTAAACCTGCACCAGCGATAGGTGGACCCATTGGCCCTGCAGCAGCAACCAAAGCACGACCAATGGGTCCTAAGTACAACGGAAGGCTATGAAAAGCAACACCCGAACCATTGGAAAAGATCTCCAGCTGCTGGAACTGTCCTCCTAAAAGGAGTGCCATCAAACCGTGACCCATTTCATGAAACCAAGTTGCCAGAATGGTGAATGGGTATAAAATATAATTACCTCCTGGAACTTGCCACAGCACAATAGTGGCGATCGCTGCAGCAAGAAGCCAAAACAGACCCATCTGGTCAACTGTTTTTGGGGCTTCTCTTGTTAGCAAGGGTTCAAAGTTTTTTCCAATGTTGCTCATGGTTCGCTTTTAAGGGGCATTGTCTTCCTATCATTTCGATTGTAGTTGTATTTATCTATCCGTTGTTTGTGTCTAGTAGCATAATCAACCAGTTATCAGTTATCAGTTACCAGTTATCAGTTATCAATTTCCCTCTAGCCTCTTTGCTGTTTACTGTTCACTGTTCACTGTTCACTGTTAACTGTTTCAACCACCAGACACAAATTATTTTAGGAAATTTGAAACAGGAACGTTACTAAATCTCCCTTACCCAAACTGATGCGATCGCCTGGGCGCAAACGATGTCGATTTCCTGGCAATAAGGCCAAGTTATTGATGTAGGTGCCATTGGAACTTCCTACATCTTCGATATAATGAGCGCCTCCCTCTAAACGAATATCAGCATGAATTCGCGAAACAATTTCTGAATTGGGAAATCCGGAAACATCTACATCTGGAGGAATGCGATCATTAGGTTTGCCCATATGAACAACAGAAAGGTTTTGCGGCAACTCAATTATCCTGTCTGTTTGAACGTGGATCAGTCTTGCCATTTCCTGCTGCAATTGAGTTCTAGAAACACTAGATGTGACAGTAGTTGGCGGTGGAGTTTGGGCTGTTGTAGGAGCAGGTTCTGGGAGTGGAGTTGGTACTGGGGGTGGAGTTGGTGGTGCTGATACTTCCTCTACTGGAGGTGGAGTTGGTACTGGGGGTGGAGTTAATGGTACTGATACTTCCTCTACTGGGGGTGGAGTTGGTATTGATGACTGTTCGCTGACAGCAGGTGCTGGAGGTGGGGTAGTGATAGTTGGTGGCGGGGGGCTGCTTTGTGTTGTCTCTACTGATGGATCAACAAACGCAACTGCTGTTGGTGGTATGGGTGCGGAATTAGGGGGTGTGTAATCAGCACCATTAACCGACATAGGTTGTTGTACAAGTGGGTCAGGGTTAACCAGAGGCGGTACATTTGGTGTAATCTCAGGTGCGACAGTTGCGCTAGCAGCAGTGGGAATAGCTGCACGTAGGTTATAACCACACTGACCGCAAAAAGCTGCATCTGCCTGTACGTTTGCCCCACAACTGGGACAGTTACTAGTAGCTGGTAATGGGGTGTAGCAAGCTTCACACTGGACAGCGCCGTCTGGGTTTGGGTGATTGCAATTAGGGCAGACGATCATGAGGTTAGGTTAGCCTTTGTTGATGTTCAATGGTATAATAGTGCGTTTAAGCAGAGGGGCAACTCTAGCTTTCGATTTTAACAAGTGCGTTTGAAGGCGCAAGTATGAAGTCTTATGAAGTGTGATTGAGTTTCATCCTTCATACTTAATCCTTATTGTTTTATCCTGCGTCCTTTTTTAGATCACTTCCAGCCGCTGCATCTAGCAACCACCAAAGTTCTCCTTGAGGTTGAATTAAGCGGGATGGGTAAGTCAACTCATCTGCCACTGGTGCAAAGACTTGAGCAAGAGCTGGTCTTTTATTCGCACCAGCAACAACAAAGATAACGCAGCGGGCAGAATTAATGAATGGGTATGTAAAGGTGATGCGAGGGTTTGCGTCTTTGTTCCCTACTGTAATCAGCTTATCTGTAACCTTTAAAGCTTCCGTATGAGGAAACAAAGATGCAGTGTGAGCATCATCTCCCATTCCTAATAAATTGACATCCAAAGCAGGAAATTCTCCTGGTGAGGAGTGAAAAAATTCTTGCAGATGTTTTTCGTACTTAGCTGCTGCCATTGCGGGATCAGCTTCATCTGTGGGTATGGGGTGGATGTTACCTGACGGGATCTCGACACGATCTAACCACGCGCGACGCGTCATTAGTTGATTGCTATCTGGATGCTCAGGTCTTACGTAACGCTCATCTCCCCAAAACACGTGAATTTTGTCCCAAGGCAGTTTTTGGCTAGAGATTGCCTCGTACAACGGTTTAGGTGTACTGCCACCAGACAAGGCAATCGTAAACTGCCCACGCTCTTTGATAGCTATTTCTATTTTAGACAAGATCAATTCTAGCGCTCGCGCAATTAATGCTGTTTGATCCCCAAGAACTTCAATTTTTGTGCTCATCGCGTCATCTTCACACTAGCTACTTCAAGCAATACAATAGCGAAATAATGACAACTTCCCTTTTTACTTTTTGAAACTTTTAACATCATTCATATGGATGTAGAGCTTAGCTGAGCCGTTGTACAAAATTCTTGCCAAATCGTAACAAAAATTTTTATAAACAACTACAGGAAAAATACCGCCTACTTTGAAAGGGCGGATGTAGCGACACAAGCGGTTTAAATCCCTATACTATAATCATATCAGTCAGTGCCAGACTTGAAAACCAACTCGCTTCCAGGGGAAAGCAGGGCGCTCTATATAGAATTTACGGAAATTTTCCGGAAATATCATTCCGTTGTTTTCGGCTAACGAGGTGAGCCGCTTAACTCGACTACTTGTTTTGGATATATAGCAGTTGCCAGGTAGATTAGGACATGAACTAATGAGAAAATACGGACACTACCAGACCATCAAGCCTGTTCCCTGTTAAGCGTTCCCTGTTCCCTGCTATAAGAAGTGGAATATTGTTTAAATTTGCGACTCTTGAGAACATAAAACTGTTTTAGCCTTGGTAGAGTTCATTCCAGTTTGCGATCGCCTCACGTTGGGCAATTAACAATTGTTGAATGCCTTTATCCGCAAAATCCAGTAGAGAATTGAGTTGAGTACGGCTAAAACTACCTTCTTCAGCAGTTCCCTGAACTTCTATTATCCTAAGTTGCTGATTCATCACCACATTAAAATCTACCTCAGCCCTGACATCTTCAATGTAGTTCAGATCCAAAAACGGCTCACCTTGCAACAATCCTACAGAAATCGCTGCTACCTGTCCAATGATGGGCGATCGCTCTAATACTCCTTGCTGCAACAATTTAGAAATTGCATTGGCTAACGCCACAAACCCGCCTGTAATCGCTGTCGTCCTGGTTCCAGCATCTGCTTGCAACACATCCGCATCGACAGTCAGCGTGCGTTCTCCTATCGCTTCTAAATCTAATGCGGCTCTCAAACTACGTCCAATCAAACGTTGGATTTCTTGAGTTCGTCCAGACAACTTCATAAATTCTCGTTCTTGCCGTTGCGGCGTGGCTGATGGTAACATTCGATATTCCGCAGTTAGCCAACCTTTACCAGTTCCTTCTAGAAATTTAGGAACTCCCTGTGTTACGCTGACGCTACAAAGTACTTGAGTGTCGCCACATTTTGCCAGAACAGCAGCAGGCGCAAAGCGCGTAAAACTTTGCTGAAAGCTAATAGGACGTAGTTGGTAGGGTTGCCGACCGTCTGGACGCTGCCAAGCCATTGGGTTTGCCTTAAAGTTTGTATCCACTATACAGTCGGTTATGCTTTGAGTATTAGGCTTTGAGTATTATAAAGCTTGACTCATTTTCTAGCCAATAGTCAACAACATGCATGCACAGAGTTTGGTACTCTAAAAAAGATAATCACTATACTTTTGTCTCAAAGCTTATTGGGAAGTTAAAAGTAAATCGATAATATTTTGCTGCACAGCTTGTGGTGGCTGGTCTCCGTTGATAGTTAACAAGCGGCGGCGACGATCATAATACTCTAAAATAGGAACAGTACGGTCATAAAAAGTTTCCACACGACGCTGCACAATTTCCGGTAGATCATCTGGAAGAAAACGTCCCATACAACGATTCACCATAACCGCTTGTGGGACTTGTAAGTAGATTGCCCAGTCTAAATTCTCCCCTAGATCGTCTAACAAAAAATCCAGTTCTTCAGCTTGCTCTGCTGTACTAGGATAACCCTCCAACACCCAACCATTCTTAAAATCAGACTTTTTTAGCTGAATTTCAATGGATTCAATGATCATTTTGTCCTGGACGAGTTCTCCTGTCTCCATGTATGGCTGTGCGAGATGACCGAGATAGGGAAAGGATGAAATTGCAAAACGGCGTTGGTGCTCTAGGATACCTCCGTTCTCTTGCCCTGAGTTTGCTTGAGGGAGAGAATTTTCTGGAGGAAAATCCTCTGGGCAAAAAAGAGCGATCGCTTCGCTGCTGCGTTCTGTGCAGATCGCATCTCGTAATATCTCATCACTAGAAATAAGAGGAATATTAAAGTATGTGCAAAGCCCTTGTGCTTGAGTGCTTTTCCCTGCTCCTGAACCTCCTATAATCACTAATTTCACAACAATTCACTCCTCATTTTTTGCTCAAAACTCACTATGCTGTTCCGTTGTATGTTCTCATTTTTACAACTACTTTCCAATAAAAGGCAATCATCTTAGTTTCCATTACTCTTGACTTCAGCATAAATGTAGTGTTTGACTAAGAATGCAATGCACGCAAATACATTACGTATCGTCAAAAACAGCTAGATTATACAGTCTACTTTCGACAACTTAAATTTAAGCAAAAATAGTGATTTAAACTGTTTTATTTGAGACATTATATGCTTGCTCAATTAGAAACCCCAAACTTAAATTCAACCCTCGATGTACCATACTCCGTTGAAGGTATAGTACAAGTTTTCACGAGCTTTCATCGTAGTTTTTTTACTAGTGTTGTGGCTCAAGCACTGAGAATCGCCGGTCAAGGCACACCAGTCTTAGTAGTACAGTTTCTCAAGGGTGGGATTCGTCAAGGACAAGAAAATGCCATTCGACTGGGACAAAAGTTAGATTGGATTCGCTGTGATTTGCCTCGTTGCATTGATACACCACACTTGGACGAAAGCGAAACGAAATCTCTACAAAAGTTGTGGCAATATACACAAAAGGTTGTGTGTGAAGGTAAGTATTCTCTGGTTGTATTAGATGAGCTAAGCTTAGCGATTCACTTTGGCTTAATTGCTGAAACAGAAGTTCTAGCATTTCTGGCAAAACGTCCTTCCCATATCGATATTGTCCTGACAGGATCACAAATGCCCAAATCTCTTCTAGAAATAGCAGATCAAATCACCGAAATCCGCCGCAGTCATCAACCGTAATTCAGTGTATTGATACCAAGCAACGACATTATAATATTACCTATCTCCGCGAGAAGGCTCCCGCTGTAACGGTACTCCGTACCTGCGGAAGTCGCTACCCGTCTGGTGCGGTAAGATGAATCGCGGTTAAAAACATAACGTCGAAGGTTATGAATTGAGAGCAAAATAACTAAAGCAGAAGCTTCAATTCGTTCATCAAAGATTCCGGATTGGAGGTAAATGATAAGTCTAAAACACACCAATATGGAGAAATAAATGTTAAAAAATGACAGGTGGATAATTGAGCAAGCTCAATTGGGTATGATTGAACCTTTTGAACCTAGTTTGGTTCGTGCGGTTTCGATAGATAGCACAGGTTTACTTCGTCCAGTTCTGAGTTATGGACTTTCTTCTTATGGATATGATATTAGGTTGTCACCTGTAGAATTCAAGGTATTCCGTCATATTCCTGGCACAGTAGTTAATCCTAAAAGATTTAACCCTGATAATCTTGAATCTGTACCATTACACTCCGATGAAGATGGTGATTATTTTATTATTCCTGCACACTCTTATGGTTTAGGGGTTGCACTAGAACGGCTTGTCATCCCACCTAATATTACTTGTTTATTTATTGGCAAATCTACATATGCTCGTTGTGGGTTAATTTGGAACCTGACTCCTGGAGAAAGTGGTTGGACAGGCTGGCTGACATTGGAGGTGTCGAACTCCTCTAGCGCTGATTGTCGAGTATTCGCTAATGAAGGTGTAGTTCAAGCTTTGTTCATGGAAGGCGAACCATGTGGAACCACTTATGCAGATCGTGCTGGAAAATATCAAGATCAGCCCCATAAAGTGACGCTAGCTAAAGTTTAATAGATATGATTTTAAGTAAGTAAGTCGGCGTAAAATTTTCAAGGTGTGTCATTGCGAGTGGAACGAAGTGAAACGAAGCAATCGCAAAGGTTTTAAACATTTTACATTTTGTTACATAGTTCGGTTTATTTATGCCGACTTACTTAGGAGTTGAACCATACCAGTCAAACAGCCAAATACTGAAAGATTAAATAAAATGGTACTCTCGAAACGAGATATGATTCGATGAAATCATACCAAAGCTTCACTACAAATAATTATGGGTATTGGTTGAGAGAATGTAGGTAAACTGTTATCTTGCCATTGATGCATATTATGTTGAAGGTAAATTTGCGCCAGTTGAGTGAACAATTCTTGACCTGTGAAACCATCACGCCGCAATTTATTTAACTCTCGGTTGACTGCTTGATTCACACAAGCGCGAAACGTTTTTTCCAAAATATTGACCTGACTTTTTACTTCTTCATCTGCGATCGCTTTAAAAAAAATCCTCAATTCCCGCAGAATATATCTTTGACCTTGAGTCAAACGCCCCTTAAACTCTCTTTCCGCTTGGCGATGCTTCACTTCTTCTGCAAATTGACATTTGAGGCGCATAACTGTAGAGTTATGTTCTTGGGGAAGTGTTGAGGTGGGAGTAGTGGAATCAGCTTTAATTGCACCCAAGATGCGGGGGATATCCCTGGAAATGATTTCCCCTTTGTCGTCCAATAAAAATAACTGCTGATAGCCTTTTATATCAGGTCTATTGGGGTCTGAAGCTTCACAGAAAACATATGTTCCGTTTTGCTGCATAGAGAATTTAGCTGTACGAATACCATGCGGTAAATAAGCAATGCGTTCATATTCTTCAGGGTTATCTTTTTGTAATTTTCTCAGGATTTCTTCAGCCTCATTTAAATCCAAGAAATCTTCTTCTGCTTCAAAATCAAAGAGACTCAACTGTTTGCCTTGTTGTTCGTAAATGGCATACATAGCTTCTTCGTTGAGTTGTTCAGTTCGATCAAGAATGGCAGCATCTTCACCGATAGTATCATGAATTTCCTGAATTCTGTTTTTCAGCTTTTGCTTCAAACCTAAATTACGTTCAATGCCTAATTCCGGTAAAAAGTTATATCCATAAATAACATCTTTTTCGCTACCAATTCTGTCTATACGACCAAAACGCTGAATCAATTTGACTGGATTCCAGTGCAAATCGTAATTCATGATCAGGTCGCCATCTTGGAGGTTTAAACCTTCTGCCAAAACATCAGTAGCAATCAGTGTATTAAGTTCTGATTCACCTGGTTTAAATTTATATTCCTTGTTAGCGTTAGGCGCAAATCTTCCCACTAAACGCGCTTTATTTTTGTTGCTACCACTATAAATAACATCAAAATCATCTCGTTGTCCGCCTGGGTTTAAGTTATCATATAGATACTTTGCTGTATCTGCATACTGAGTGAAAATTAACCGTTTTTTATTTGTAAGAGTAGGTTTGGATAACCACTTTATAAGAGTTTGTAATTTGGTATCTTTATCAGGGGTGATAGGTTCAACTAATGCCAAAATATTTTTTAGCAGTTTAATATCATGCTCGATATGCTGTTGTAACTTTTCTGCATCAAAATCCGCTATCTGATATTTATCAGAGACTTTTTGCAATCCATCCATTAAATCTTGTTCTTCTGCTTGGTTAGAATCTTCCGATAGCAGAGTTTGGGCTTCTTCTCCGGCTGCGACAAATCCTTGAGACAGTGCTTTTAAAAACCTTTCATGCACTACCAAGAGTTTTTTGATAGATTCTTGAAAAGCGTAAACACTGGACTCAAAGCGCTTAAACAACAGCACTCGCACTGTAGTTGAAGCGCTGGGGATGGGTAACTGACTAACATAAATAGGTTTAAACTCCAAGTAGTTACCATTTCTCTGGATTGAAATGTCATTAAAAAACTGCTTTGATGCATTTGAGTTTAAAATTCCTAAAAGATAGAAATCTTTAATGGGAATTACATTAGCTGGGGCAAGTAGGTATACTGGATTTGATACAAATGTAAAAGCTGGCTCCAAACTTAAGTTTCCCCAAGTAATTTTAGGTTGTTCAAACGCTGAATAGTAAGCAACATTATCTTGGATTTCATACCACTTGTATGAACCAGATTTACGACCTAACCATTTTTCATCTGAAGAATAATCCCGTGGTTTTGGCTCTAACTGTGTACGCCACTGATTCAAGTATGCTTTAATAGCAGGGTAGTCATTTAAATTAATTCCGCGTTTTGTAAAAATAAGCCATTTTTCTTGATTATCAATACACCACTTATCAATATTTTTACCTTCTGCTAGCGGCTTAATAATCTCTGCATTTTTGGGATCTTTAGTAATCAATTCTGCTCGTTTTACTCCATCAATAACAAATGCCTTGTTAAAGCCAGTTACTACACCACGGTAAATTTTATCATTGACATATTTACTCAAGGGTATACCTGCTGCTTGCATTTTTTCCAATCGGTTGGCAGAAGTGCGATTAGTTAGCATCCAATTACCACCACTTAATGAATTATGCGGTAAAGATTGTCCCTTTTCTCGAATAATGGCTAAAACATCAGGATAAAGAGTTTCTAAAGATTTAACTTGAGTAAAAATAGTTGAGTCACTCGCTGGTTTTCCACTTTGTGCAACAAAAATCATTGGATATGCAGTTGCGCTCTTGAAAACAGGTAAATCCCCAAAATCTGTAATGCTGTCAACATGGCAAGCATCAGCAATATGCTTTCGTAACTTCTCACCATACTTTGCGCGAAACCATTTATTAGAAGAGATGAACGCCAACATCCCACCAGGCTTTAAAAGTTGCAAAGCACGGGCATAAAAGAAACAATATAAATCAGATGTTCCTGTATAAACAGCCGGATACACCTTTTGTAGTGTTGGCTTTAAGTGTTTAATTAATTCTTGTCGTACATAAGGCGGATTCGCTACCTGAATATCAAAACCACCATTTGCAAAAACTTCTGCAAACTCTACCGCCCAATCAAACCCATTGACTTTGGTACTTCCATGAGTTACTAGCGCAATTTGAGTTTTTAACTGATTAATTTCCTCTTCTAATTTTCGCTTCTTACCTCCTTCATGAGTTCGCATATACTCAGCTTTCTTTTGGCGATACTGGTTGATAAAGTCATGTCTAATAACTCCTGTCGTTGAAGGACTTGGAGCAATTAAACTATCTCCCTGTTCTATTTTGTATTTTAGGTTGGGTAGGGGTGGCGGGTTATCTCCTTCGTATTCCACGGCTAGCGATAACCACAACCTTAATCTGGCAATGTTGACTGCAAAAATGTCAATATCTACACCATAAAGATTATTTTCTATAATGTCTAACTTGCGATGATATACATTCTTGGAATCCAATCCTGTGTTAGCAGATAAACATTGACGCAAATCTAATAATTCATGAAGCATACCTAGTATATAAGCACCGCTTCCGCAGGCTAAATCGCAGGTTCTGACTTGACGCAATGCTTCTAAGACGGCTTCTGAATTTTTTATATTATCTGGAATATGTTCGTCAACAAATTGGGCGATCGCATGACTTGACTCTCCTGATACTTGGGTTTTTAAATACCCCTTCAAAGCTTCCCGACACATGAAAGAAACAATCGGCTTGGGAGTATAGTAACTTCCAGATTCATGCCTCCCTGTTACCAGTTCCTCGAACACCTTGCCAAGCATTTCTGGATCTACTGCTAGCTCTACATCTAGCGGTGTACTCTCAGTAACGGTGAAAGCGAACCGTTGAAATAGATCATGAAGAATACTTTTTATACAATCATCTGGGATGATAATTTGAAAATTTTTATCATCTTCATCTTGCTCAAAAAGACCGCCATTGAGGTAAGGAACAGCACCAATTAAGTCTTTAAGAAAACCACCATTATTAATGCCTATAATGTCGTATCCTTGAGGATTATTCAGTCCGGAAAAGAAAAGGTGTGAAAGTCTGTCTCTATAAAAGTTTCTGTTTGAGCGGTTGCTGAGCTTTGTCGAAGCAATGCCGTCTTCATCTTGATAAGCTTCCCACAAAGCTGATAGATAATCTATTCTCCCTTGAAATTTTAGCCAACCTTTTTTCTGGATGAAACCAATAAACATCAAACGGTTAAACAACTTTTGCGTGAATAAACGCTTACGTTCATCTCCTCCAATTCCTTGAATTAATCCTTTAACTTTCTCAAAAGTTTGACTGTACTGTTTAAAGAACGCATCTGTGACTTTTTCAACATCAAACGCCTCATCATGGCGTGTCTGAATATCTAAGGGTGATGCATCTGGCTTGATAGAATCCAGATCTAACAAACTTATTCTTTCTGTTGCTGTACGTAATTGTTCACCTTCTCCAACCGTAATACGGCGGAACAATTTTCGTTTTTGAGGCGAACTGTCGTACTTAACATTAAGAAAGTGCCACCGCGATTGTGATTTATTAGAAAACACAAAGAGAGCATAGGGGTGTTCTTTCAGAAGATTATTGACAACACTTCTTTCCCCTTGTCTTGATAAGTCTTCTGATTTTAGACGCGCATAAATAACATGGAAAGTATTGTTTATACCCCCGGAAGCTAATAATAAGGGATTGTCTATTAGTTCATTCTTCACTGCATCAGTCAATATCCGACGAGAAAGTTCTTTATTCACTTGATCGTAGTTTAGTTGACTCCAAAACAATCTTTTTAGTCCGTCAATATTTTTTAAGTTTTGAAGCGAATTTGAGATTAACTTTTGTACTTCTAATGCGATCATATATGCTAAACTCTGTGGTAATTGTGTGTTGTCCCTAATAAAATGCAGCAAACCTAACCGCGATTTTGATACGTCGCAGTTGCTGCTAAATATTCAAGGGGTGAAAAATTGGCTATTCTATTCCCAAGCGCGGTTAATCGTTGAGTAAGCCACACTCAATGAATCAAATAAATTGGTAATTTTGCTAACTCAATTTGTTGCCATAGTTACTTTAATAACTAGGCAAGTAGGAGCAAATTTAGCTGAAATTTGTAAAGCAAATCAGCGAAAAATAGTTTTTAAAAAGTGTTAATTCAACACTTTTTTAATGGCACATTCTCATCATTAATATGCGCTTGAGAGTATGATTTTCATACAATTCAAACAAATTCAGGACTTACCCAGGAACAACGTAACTACTGTCATTGCAACCAAAGGGAAGCAATCGTAACCCGCTCTTTTTCGTTACGAATCCGTAAGTCCTAAAATTTTATGTTTTATGGCTTTTATGGTTTTATACACCATATGTATCGTAGACGCCATCCTGAGTAGAGATATGCAATACGTATAATCTTTTAGATGCGACCTTTATTAGCTATTTTAAGTATAAATAAAAAATACATGCTATTACTTACATTACTGCTTAATTTACCAAAAATTTAAAAAAGCCAATGTCCCTAATTTGCTCTAAACAACAAAACATACCCCTCTACCTCTGATTAAATTGATATTCAAAGCTGCATGAACAATATGTATATTCTTCTACAAATTTTGAAATACAATTTAATTTACTATTTACGCTATAAACATCAGTGCTTTCACTGAGGACAAACATTAGGTTTATTATCCTTCACACTTCAGCTTTTTTATTGATTTGTCTTGCTCATAACTCAACTCTTGTTCCATTGACAAGGCAAATTCTGCTTTTTGTAACTCCGTCCCTAAGTACATAGCATGCTCAATTTGCAAGCCCGGACAACTAGCTGCTATTTGTTGATACAGTTGTTTTGCAGACTTACCTAAAAAGCAGTTCACAACTTCTCCAGAACCAGGAGTCATCTGTTCAACAAGAATTTTGCCGTCTTGCACAGCAATTAAAAAAGAGCCAGCAGGATCTGCATAATCTCGCTGCTGACAAATTTTTCCATACTGGGACTGAATAACTTTTTCAGCATTTTCCCAGCAGTCATCATAAATATGGGCACTTTGGCTGATAGTAATTAATGGTCCCATTTTTAATGAATGAGTTGAGATTTTGCATATTTCATCTCGAATATGTCGTTGCAAAGCACGCAATCCCATTGCATTTGCGGGCCATGCTGAAAACATATCATTACTGCGCAACGTTGCAGTCATTGAGAGTTCATTCTCTACTATTCTAATCCAAATATGATTTAAGCAAGGTGGACTATCGTTAGCATCATTCCTAACATCCCACAAAGACATGACAGCCCTAGCTGAATCAATATCAGTGATGAGTTTATCAATCACTTGCTGAATTTGATCGCATCCAAACCAAGAACGTAAACGTTGACCGTATGTATACTTCACTCCTTCTTGGTTGGGTGCATCATCTAACATCTGAGAAATATATTCTTGCAAAAAATCACGATCAATTGGTAAATAATTAGGTTCTGGAAAATAAAAATCTTCTGGTTCTGAAGTGACGATCGCCATTAAATCAATCAATTCCTGCCATTGTCCCTCATATGCACTTGGTCGAATTGTTCCGGTTGTTTTAATTAAGTGGATGATTTTTACCCAAGTTTCAGCAATAGTTTTACCCTCAATTCTGTGTCCATACCGTTGTCCTGGTAAAACAGTTGGTACCGCAATAGACATGGCAAATTCTGATGGTAAACCCCAAGGTTCTACTGCTTCTATTTGAGCAAAAGACTTCACCAAAGTACAAGCTTCAGCAATTGATTTCGCTTCTTGAAATTCTATAGACTGACGCAGTTTTTGTAGGGCACTGACTTCAACTTCAATATCAATATATCCAGCATAAGGCGAGCGAATCACCCAGCAACGTCGTCCAGTATCACTTAATCCTTCTTCAAAGCCATTGCGGAAAAAGTCCAGCAAGCAAATTCCAGCACCTGCGTTCTTGTCTTCTTTCGTGGCGTTAAGAACAACTAAGTTGCGGACGTGGGGATTATAAAGCAAATTGCGAATGAGTAAGTTTATCCCTCTTGTGGCTGAATAGAGCTGTCCAATAACAGCATATTCTTGGGGGTGTAAATGTTTGGCGATCGCACCCTTAACAGTCCATCCCGTAATCACTGCTGTCTGACCTTGACCATAAATCAGCGCTTTTGGCTTGTGCAGTGCCTTGTAATTATATTTTATTGCCTTGCCCGTTGCTGTCATGATGACTTCGTGGGAGTGTGGAAACCTTGATCCTAAAGACCAAGGAGGAAACACGATTCAGCTAATTTATTAGCTGTCATACCGCCTTGGAGTGCCTCAATACCGTGTTGTTTTGCATTCAACTTTCGTTCAGGCAGTTATGAAGTGATATCTAAGCACTCTGTACGCATATGATTTTGCTCAAAAGAGCCTTCCCTTTCGGAAGTAATGTGAGCCTGGACAAAGTTATTCACCGGCATATCTAAAAGACACTGGCTTTAAACCCTTACACCTGTTTAATCTTTTAGTACTAGAGCTACAGACTGGCATCACGCATCCGTAGGTAGGTGCTTTAGCTCTTGTGAATAACGTAGTACAGAAGTACTGAGTCGGGTAAGCTGGGCTTCAGTTAAACCTAAGTTATGGGCTGAAGCCACCTGCTTCAAGCAGGTGGTTGCTTACGGTTGCCAGAAAGTCAAAAAACCCCCTCGCTCAACATATCACCACAACTGGTGCTAGTCGAGCAAATTGTTTAGAAAAGTTTAGCAAGTTTGATTCTACTCCTAAGAAACACATTCGGTAGGTGTGGAAATAGGGATGAGTTCTAAGCCAAG
>NZ_JCACKO010000074.1:0-24379 GCF_059505445.1 Brasilonema angustatum
ATAAATTTCCAGGTTTCATAAATCTTAGATGTTGAGGCGGCTGCAATCAAACTGTAGCCGCCTCAACTTTAAATATCGACAAACATCGACAAACTTCGCGCTCATCCGTCACTTTAACCAAAACCCCAGGAGGTCTAAATGATGTCGTGGGGTTTTGATATCACATGATACTTTTTTCTTCCAGAGTTTGGATGAGCAGATCCATTGCTTCTTTCGCAGTCACTAGCTTTGTGGATTGAGAGCCGACTTTATACTTGGTTTTTAAAGTGGCGAGAATGCGATCTCGCTCTGCGAACAAGCTTTGGCGCTTTGTTAACAATGAATCATTCTCTTGCAGCCCGTCAGGTGGATCTCCTAAGCTACCAACTTTCCCCGCAGTTCATCCAATTGGGCTTGAAGTGGTGCTAGAACCTCTGGCAAAGCTTCACTTAATGCTTGCAAAATTCGCTCTTCTATACGGAAATCTATATCTGGTACTAGCTCGGCTTCAGACTTTGGCAGAGTATTACCAGAGTTTATCCATTTTACAAATGCCACCAACAGAGCTGACGCACTTATCCCCTGCTCATCTGCTCTTTTTTGGAAATCTTTCCACTCTTGATCCGAAATCCGGAAAGTAGCAAGCTTACTGCTCATTGCTATACACCTATCTATACTAGATTTTAATTCTAGCATTTGTATAGTGAAGTGTATATAAAGGTAAGTTATTCCCCGCTATACACGTATAGCTTTTTGTATATCATTTAGAGAAAAACTGACGCTTATCTATCGTTTTGTATAGAATGACGCACTTATCCCCTGCTCATCGGCTCTGGCTTGGAAGTCTTTCCACTCGGTATTGAGCCGAGATACGTGTAATTTTCGGCAAGATGGTCTGGAAAGTCCTGCTATATCTAGGTTTCAAAGATTTCAGAGGGTAAAGAAATCGCCACTTCCAAAGGTTGAGGAATATTACGTAAATTCACTACATAATCACCGTATCGCTTGATATGTCGATTCACGTAGGGACTCAACGCAGCAACATGACGCTGGTGAATCACCTCTCCCTGTGCAGCTAAAGTCTGAATCGCCAAAGACATATCGACTGTATTTTGCAAAATCACAGCAGAAGCGACCAAATCCAGGTATTTCAACCGCTTTTCCTGCTCAATTGGGTCATTCTCTGTAATCGCCCCTTCTTTACCAAAAAAGACCCAATCCAAGAAAGCGTGGTACATCTCCACAATATTCGTGATGGCATTAATTTCAGAGCGCATTCTCACATTAGAAATATACTCCAGTAGAAACATCGTCCGTACAACCTTTCCCAACTCCAGGAATGCTTGATAAAGTCGGTTCTTACGACTATAACTGCCCAACTTCCGCAACAAAGTAGAAGGCATCACCTTTCCCGCCTTAATCGACAGCACCACCCGCATCATGTCATACCAGTGAGTCTTAATCAGATTCCAATTGACCACACCCTTAAACAAAGGGTCGAGATACTTGTAGCTGACATCAACACTTGGGCGAACAAAAGTATGATCCTTCCAGTTGCGAATGCGCGGCATCAACTTGATACCCAGCAGGTAAGAGATGGCAAACACAGGCCCAGATTGCCCTTGGGTATCTGCGTGCAACGTATCTGGTTGAATATCGGAGAGATTTTTCAATAACCCATCCAAAATATACACCGCTTCCCACACACCACAAGTAATGAAGTGAGTAAACAAAGCAATATACTTATCAGAAACGTGGTGATAAGCAATACCACCATATCCACCGTAACGAATGTGGTACTCACTGTGGAGATTGTTTTCATATATCTCAAACTTACTGCCATCGGCGGCGGCACGTTTCCCAGTACCCCAAACTGACGGCAGGCTAAAACGGTTGTAAGCATTGATAATATCCCGAATCGCCGCTTCAATATTGGACGTACTGACATGGCGACGGTTGGTATAAGAAATCATGTGAGATGTGACTGCACCTTGTGAATGTCGTGCCATTTGGTTTGGCCCCAAGTTGCAACCATAGCTGAAAGTAGTAAAAATATAACGCTCCACAGGCTGCTTTAATTTGGGTTCACTTCCCGAAAGCGGGCCAAAATGCTTTGTCCAATTTAACCAATGCTCAACATTGCAGAGAATGTCTAAAATACTACGCTCAGGCATCAAGCCACGGAGTTTAGTTTCTAACTCCTCCACCTCTTGTGGTTGAGCCACAGATGTAATTTTTTTGAGTACAGGTTCACCATTCTGATTAATTGTGACTTGCTTTTCTACCGCAGAAATTGCATCAACTTCTTCTGCAATCTGTGTCAGTTGAGAGCATAAGTATTCTATAAAGTCTTCTGCATTATTAGGAAATCCAAGTAAACGACAATATTCAGCTATCAGAGGTTCACATTCGGACTCTGACAGAAGTTGCTCACGGAAATCAGCGTAAGAAAGAGAACCAACAACACAGGCATCTCCTGCCTTGAAATCATCTGCCAAGTAAGAAAAAATACAAATTTCTAGCTGCTGACGGACTAAAACTTGAGTGCCATTCACCTCTTGTATCACCAATGCCCGCCATTGTTTACCAACAAAACTCAAATCAATTTCCAACGGCAAATGTTTCCCACGCTTATGTTCGTTGTCAAGAACAAATGAGAGTGCATCAATTACCGATTCATCAGCAGAAGTAGAGAGAATGTCTAAAGACCGTACGTACCAAATCAAATAAAACTTTGCGATGAGGCGAATAGAACCGCCACATCAAAGGTAAATGATTATTCGTGTTGTACGCCGCAATCTCTTCATATTTCTGTAGCAATAAATCTGGCCCACCGTGTTCATCAAAGATTGACTGTACTTTAGTTCCCAAACTCAGAGGGTCAAGGGCTTCCTTGGATGCAGTTAAAACCTCTGCCAGTGTACCCAATAGCTCTGATGTCTGCGTCAGATGTTTTTCGCGTAGTTCCTGTAATCGCTGTTTGGCGTTGTTTTGAATTTTGAGGATACGCTTGAGGAACATTTCCACTAAATGGTCGCGGGTTTTAACCTGTGCCTCATACAGTAGACATAAAAGTAAGGTGCGGCGTTTGGGGAGATTAACATCTCGCAACTCTGAAATATCCAAAGCTCTGGCTTGGGCGGCGAAATATCTAATTTTAGTGAGAGCAATGCTGGATAACAAACGTTTGGCATTACCAAAACTCATGAGAGCATCAAACTTAGCTAGGAGCTGTTTCATCCCCTTGAATGTTGCACTTTTGGGAGGTGATTTTAGAAGATTGAGTGTAGCAATTAATTCATCAATGTCTCCTAGTAACAGTTGGTCTAAGTAAACCATTTCGGTCGTTGAAAGACCATTGTTCACCCGCCCAAACATTCGATTATTTACGAAAGCACGGATATGACCAATCAATCGGTCAAGAGTGCCAAACGCAGGTAACTCGTATCTTTCCTTGACCAACTCCTCTATTGCGACATTGATTAAATCAGCCGGGTGGTCTTTTACTTCTGCTTGCTGGGCAACCAAAATAGCAATCAACTTTTGGGCGGTTTTATCGTATTGTTTAACCCCCAGGTAAGAACGGATAGCCCGTTGGTAAGTATAACCTTGACGTTGTGAGGGAATGGCTTTTACCCAGCTTTGTAATTTTAAACACGACCTTAAATGTTTAATCACCGCATTTGGTACACACTCTCTATGGGGAAAATATCCAAGTCGTTGGAAAGATTTCAACATCACCATGAAACAGAGAAACCCTTCATGGCTCTTGGTGCGGGACTTAACGAATTTAATTTCTGCTGGTGTTGGGGTATAAAGTTCTGTTAATTCTTTGGGGTCGGGGTATTGTTTAAATTTGGGATAAGCGGTACGGTCAACTAAGGTCATTTAAGTCAAATTAACTACATAATATTCAGGAGTGAATCACAAACAGGCTCATCCCTCACTGTTCAACCACACAGTATTTTATATTCTTTGTGGTAAACATACATAATGAAAATTAAAATATGGTTTTTCATTCTCATACTGCTGGGATTTTTGTCCTAAAGATTGCTTTCAAGGTCAGTTTGATTTATCAACGTTAGTCAATAGATTGAAAGCAAGACGTGCAGCTTCTTCAGCTTTTTGTGATGTAACTTTTTGATAGCGCAAGGTTGTTTGGATGCTTTCATGACCCATCAATGCACGCAGTTGTTCAATACTAATTATGCCTACGCGCTCTGTGGCAAATGTATGTCGTAAATCATGAATACGAACCCCCTGAAGTTGGGAGTGTTTATTGGTGATTTCTCGCCAGTAATCATGCAGTGTTCGGTAGCTCATTTTACTGACTTTCATCGTCACTGGATGCTGTGCTGTAAATAAAGCGGGTGATTGTTTATGTCGGTCACACTTTATATATTTATTTAGTGCTATCGCAGTCGCTTCGTTGTAGAAACACCACCTTTGTTTATTTCCTTTTCCCAATACTTGAAATTTCCAATTAAAGAGGTCTACCGATTCTAGATTTAGTGCCAAAAGCTCACCTATTCTACATCCTGTGTGATGTAATAAATGCACAATTGCGTTCATCCGGCAGTCATTGGCTACGGCTTTATATAGGATTTCTAACTGTGATGGAGTTAAAAACCGTATAATTTCATCTGTGCGATGTTCACCTTTTTCTCGTGAAGGTGGACGCTGTTTAATTCCCCGAATGGGGTTGGATTTTATATATCCTTGTTCTACGGCAAAGTTAAATAGGCTTTGTAGTATCGCTTGATGCTTGTTGTGAGTTGTGTATTTTAAATGCGTGAGGGTATTTAAATACTCGACTAATGTTTGACGACTGAGAATTTCAATTGGCCAGCTTCCATACTCAGTGAGTAACAATCCTAAGGTCTGAGAATATGTCTCCTTGGTACTTAATGCCAGCCCAGGACGTTCTAAAAATTCAACTACGACAGTGGCTAATGTTACTGTCTGTTTCACTTCAATTTGTGTGATTATCTCAAGGTTTTTTATAACTCAATCATATATCTTTTAGGCATGAGCCAAGACATCCTTTTATGGATACTTTTAAACTGCCTCGACTCCAAGAATCCCTAGCTGACTATATCAAGCGCATCAGAACATCTGATGGGATGACTCAGTTTGATTTGGCGCAGGCGGCAGGAATTCACTCTCGGTCTATTGGGAAAATTGAACGCGGGTTAACCACCAGACTTAATCGCAAAACGCTGCGTGGCCTTGCTGGTGGGTTAGGCATTCCCCAGGAATATCTGGAAGCGGTTGAAAGGGGTGAGTCTGTTAAGCCTGTTAATTCAGTTAAGTTTTGTCCACAGTGCTGGACTCCTGGGGCAGTGGCTGACCCTCTCTGGAGTCCAGTTAAAGCTAAGTTTTGTTATCTATGCGGTATGCAGTTACGGACAAATTGCGCTCACTGTGGTGAGTTAGTCGTGTCACTAAAGTATAAATTTTGTCCAATGTGCGGCAAGCCTTATAAAGCTGCTAGTCAAAATCTCTGAACCTTAGACATAGCAAGGCTTTTCAGACCATCTTGCCGAAAATTACACGTATCTCGGCTCAATACCTTCCTTGGAATATCCAATCCAGGTATTAGCTCAAAAGGTAGGACCAACATTGTCTGAACACTACGCTAAATTAATCCCAACCGAAACCGTTTAATTTACAGTACCAAGAATTACCCATGAGCCTTTTAGACGAAATTCGCAGCCGCGCTAACCAACCAACCGTCCCCCCACGCCAGGATGTATTGCAACAAACACCTGTTACTTCCACACCAAAAGAGGATGAACATATAGATGTAGCAACAACTGAATCCGGGCAGCAACCAATTTCAGGTTCAGAACTCAAACGCTTAGAAGAACTACTCGCAAGTTTCCCTGAAATCGCTTCTAGAGTTCCCGTGAGATTAGAAGCTCCCATCAAGCAGGAAATTGACGAGCTATGCAACCGAGAAAAGGTAACAATAGAAACATTAATCGAAGCATTTTACGTAACTTGTAAAGATAAAGAATCAGTGATGCGACAAGTTATCAAGGAAGCCAAAAAGCGCCTCAAGAGTCGTAAAGAAGTGGGGAATATTCGCTCCAGTCTCACCAAACTTAATAACTTAACCAAAAATAAAAAGTAGTAACGCGCGTTCGCGCCCGTAACAACAACTTTTTCGCGGCGCAAATCGTAATATAAGTCCAGACAAACTCAACTTTCAAGAGAAGAAAAACAATGAATATTTCGCAGACTGTCTTAGAAAATTCAAGAGTAGAAATCACCAAAGCTATCTTGGTTGATTTACAAAAACTCTCCTCTTACTCTGGAGAACCAATAGCAGCTGTCTATGCAGATAACCTATTGCGTACTATGCGGAAGTTGCGCGATAAATACATTCATGACCCCTATACAGAAGTGGTAATGGCGCTGCATGATGCACTTGCATATTCTAACCGCTGGATTGATTATAATGCCAGTCAGTACCAAGGAGCTTATGATTTACTTGCATCCCTAGTGAATCAAGAAACAATCACCAATTTGTCAGTCGAGGACTCTATTTTAACTTTAGAAGACTTAGGCTTTGATACCTTACCATTTGGGGTCAAACTTGACGATAGCCAGGATGGAGATTCAGACGAGGAATAACACGCGCATGGAGGATAAATCTGGACAAGAACACTTTTTAGACACCTCAGTTGCACGGTCTCTACTACTTAGTACGCAAACCTACAAACAATACTTTGAATCGCAGTTTGCTAACCAACAGCTTTATATCTCTAACTATGTTCAGATGGAGATAAAGCGAAGTTATCTGATTAATCTTATTTCTTTCTACTTTGTGCTGCGCCTAGAAACTATAAACAATATTGGAGATGCCATAGCTCTGTGGAGCAATAGATTTAAGACTAGCGAACTCAAAGCAATTTTACAGCTGATTCCCCAACTTTTTAGCACACACCAACTCAATTTTAGCAGTCCCCAAGATAAAGAAAAAGCTCTTTCTATCTTAGCAATTTATATCAAACGCTTTGAACTGATTTTAAGAAGAAAGTTTAACAATACCAATATTGATTCAACTGCCTGCGCCCGTGCTCTTGTATCGCTTAACGTTGATTTAAAAAATCCTGCTGATGGATTAAAGCAGTTTGCTGATGAATTTGGTGACGCATTGGGACAAAGAAATGAGCCAAGCCCTAATAACCCCACGATTAATCGTGGAGCTTCCAGATCAACCCAAGAGGGCTTGGCTCATTTCTCCAGTCATTCCCCCGGTGATGTAAAAACTTGCCGCAGCCAATGTCAAATTGACCAGTTTCTTTTAGTACAATATCGTGACGAAATTTCGCGACTAGTCGAACAAGCCTCCCAACTACCGAAAAATTCAAACACGAGAGGATTTATCAATATTGCCAATAACCTCAAAGAAATATTAGCTGTTGGAGCATCTGCCTGTGATTGCAAACGTTGTGAAAAAATTGGAGATGCTGTGATTGCTTTAGATGCACCTCGCAATATGCGACTGGAACATACAGATAATTCCTTTGATTATTTATGTCCGACCATTAACCAACCTCATTACAAGCATCCTTCAGAAAATCAGATAGTAGTTACTAATAGTTCCGTTGATGACAGATAGATCAATACGCTTGGTGATAAGCCTTTTTTCTCCCCCTGCTCCCCTTCTCCCCAGCTCTTGATCTGCGCAGTGGCGGGTTCATCGTTCAGCCATCATAAGGAACGTGCAACAACTGGACAGCTTGGCGCTTAGCGACTTCAGGACGCAGGTCGTATTTTTGGGTAGTCGCTGGGTCCGCATGACCAGCAAGACGACTCACAGTCAAAACATCCACACCAGCTTCTAACAGATTACTGATAAACGTGCGCCTAAAATCGTGAGGAGAAAAAGCAGCCACACCTGCACTCAAAGCACGCTTTTGGAGAATCACCATCACCGCCTGATCAGTCATCCGCTTAATTTCAACATGACCTCCCCGCCTCACAGGACAAATCAAAGCACCCCTCAAATCACCTCTTACTTTCAGCCAAGCATCAAGTGCAGATACTGCACCCCCTGGTAAATACACTGTCCGCGACTTTCCCCCTTTGCCCTTGCGAACAAGCATTGAACCATCTTCAGAGTTATAGTCCCCTCTGTCTAAAGCCACCGCCTCGGAACGACGTAACCCAGAACCGCTTAAAACAGCAATGAGTGCTGCATCTCGTACTCCTATCATATCTTGGTCATTCTTGCAATCCTTCAACAGCGCCGCAATTTCACTTATTTTCAACAACCGTCCTCTTAAAGGTGAATCACCCCGCACATTGGACACATCCGCTGCATGAGCATAATCATCCGCACTCATCAAACCCAAACGAAAAGCTTCCCGTAACACACGCCGCAAAGCACAAAGCATCCGGGGAGTGGATATGCACAAACAATTGATAAAATTATTAGAGAAATTGATGTAACTATTGAGGTTTTCACTGAAAAATGAAAAGAACTGTAGGCTATGCAAGAGTATCTTCTCGTGAGCAAGCCGTAGACTCTCAAGCCTTAGAGCAACAAATAGCAAGACTAAAAGCAGCCGGAGCTACTGAAATATTTCAAGATATTCAATCTGGCAGTAATGATGATAGACCTGCACTTAAAAAACTGATGAACTTAGTCAGTGAAGGAAAAGTACATGAAGTTATCATCACGCGAATAGATAGAAAAGCTAGGTCGTTACCCAAACTGCGAGAATGTATAGATATTTATCGAAATTCTGGGGCGAATCTCAGAATTTTGGATCAGCAAATTGATTTGAATACATCTCAAGGCAAGTTGATGGTAAATGTCTTGGGTTCTCTTGCTGAATGGGAAACTGACCTTATATCAGAGCGAGTCAGACATGGTAAAGAACATCGTAGGAAGAAACAAGCAGCTAATGAATCCTATCCCTGGGGTTACCAAATAGTTAATGAGAAATATCAACTAGATACTCGTCCATTTCTTTGTCTGCTCTCAGCGAGACCAGACAATTATCTAGACTTGTATAATGAATCAGATTTGACAAAACTTCCTGGTCAGACTATCTCAGAGGTAGCCAAAAGTTGTCTTGACATATTTTTTAAGCATCGAGGAGTTAGTCGAGGTTTAAAAGCTATATTCAATACATATGGAATCATCAAAAGAAGTGACAATAGAAATAGCCGGGATGGCATATTTCATTGGACCCCTACAGGCTTCAATCACTGGTTAACCAATCCTGTGTTGTGTGGGCATACCGCTTATCTCCAACGCATTACTATTAGCAAACGAAAAAGAAAGAGAAATAAGCCTGAAAACTGGGAAATAATCCATGATACTCATCCAGAGCATAGGCTCATCACCGATGCCGAAGCAGCAGAGATTCAACAAATTCTCAAATTTAACTCGAAAACTGGACATTTTAGCTTTAATCAAGACCCCAATAACCCTGTTTGTTACCGAGAATATGCTTATCAGACAGGTCTAGTTTTTTGCGCTGAGTGTGGATCAAAGTGCATTACTAAAAGTGCTACTCATAAGGGAGGAAAGTATTACTACTTTGCTTGTAGATATGCAGGAATGGGATGTGGAAATCCGAAATCTACCCGCAAATCAAATATTGAGTCTGCTCTGATCAAGACTTTAGTGCAACGCTCCCAAATTCTAGCTAGCTCTGACGACAAACAGTTGGCCCAATCGCAGTCAAAGTCAGAGAAGTTAAAGTCGTTGGAGTCTCGCTTAGAGGCTCTAGAAAAAATTCCAGGGTTTGATCCTGATTTGGAAAACCTTAAAGAGAAGACTCGTCAGCTTATTGCATCGGAAATTAACCCATTCCTCTTTGACTCTACCCAAAATAAAAGCCCCGAAGAAATTATTCGTGCAGGTAATAACTTAGCTATCTGGCATACTCTATCTCCCGACGACAAGGTAAAAATTTATCACCAGATTGTGCATCGGATAACTATCCGCAATGCAGATGTTGAAGAAGTCATTTTGAAAATTTAAATCTGTAACTTATAACTATGAATACTCAGGAAAGTTTTGACTTAAACAAGCGCAGATGTGAAGTAGCTATGCAACAAGCGTTGCAGTCATGGCAAGTAAAACCCCAAACTTATGGAATGGAATGCCCAAAATGCAATTCCACAATGATAGGGAAAAATGGCCATTGTGGTGGCGTACAACGATATTTCTGTAAAAACTGCCACCGCAATTTCAAACAAAGACCTCTGCTCGAATGTGATTGCTTGATTCCAGGAAATCAATTAAAGTGTCAGTCTTGCCCTCAGTTTAAAGAGTTTTTGGAAATTGTCAAGCAGAAGGTGGATGATTTACGTAAATTGAGTTGAATTGAGTGAAAAAACCTCAAATCACCGTTCTAGAAGATTCTACCAGTTGAAGCGCAGCGGTGACTGACATTCTCGATGAATCCTGGAGGATGTGAACCAACCTGAACGAATGTCAGTCATCAACTGGTTTATCCGTCAACAAGACGTTAACCGATTTAACCAATTTTTGAGTGACAACCGTTCACGTTTGCTCGCTTCCTTCAAGATTATTCTCGGTTGTCACTCACCGCTTCGCTAAAACTGGTTTGAAATGAGATTTCGGTACATTATCTGTAGATATGCTCAAATTCTCGATTTGATCGTTACTTCGTAGCGACTGCTCCTTACCGACACAAGTGTCAACAAGTTTTTCGTAAGTGTCAACAAGTTTTTCGCAAGTGTCAACATCTGTCAGGAAACTGTCAACACAAGTATTATTTCCTTCTGTCCCTTGCTGCATAAGCGTTTGAGGCGAAGTGTCAACAAGTTTTTCGCAAGTGTCAACATCTGTCAGGAAACTGTCAACACAAGTATTATTTCCTTCTGTCCCTTGCTGCATAAGCGTTTGAGGCGAAGTGTCAACAAGTTTTTCGCAAGTGTCAACATCTGTCAGGAAACTGTCAACACAAGTATTATTTCCTTCTGTCCCTTGCTGCATAAGCGTTTGAGGCGAAGTGTCAACAGTAGGCGATGAGGAAGTGTCAACAGACTCTGTTCTATGCTGCGTAAGCGTTTGAGGTGAAGTGTCAACATTTTTAGTGTCAACATTAGTAGATTTGAAATTTTTGCTGTCACGCATTTGTCCCCTAGAAATGGAGCCAGCCTTTGTTTGTTGATCTGTGTTGGCATCACGAATACTCGAAGTAATAAGGCTGGCTCCATTTCTTACGTGTAAGACCTCGTCAACACAGTCAATATCTGTTGACAGTTGTCCTGGCTGATCTTTTAATTCAGGAGGAGAAACAAAAAATGTTGACACATTCGGGTCAAAACCAGTTAAAACACTCTCTGTATCTACATTTGAGTCTGTTGACACTTTGTTGACAGATGTTGACACTTCATTTTTTGTTATTTGAATTAATTCTGTAAGGGCAATACTTTCAGCAGTTTCTACATTTTTTGTTTTGTTGACACTTGTGTTGACACTTGAGCTAAAAATGTTGACACTTGTGTTGACACTTGAATAAATGATTGTTTTCCCCTTAACTTCTTGGGTGATATAACCAAAGTCTAGAAGTATCTGCAGATCTCTTTCTAAATCTCCTTTGGATAATTTTTGATACTGTCTAAGTCCGCGCGTAATTTGCCGTGCCGTAACATCCTTTTTGCCTTCAAGCCAGTTTTTGAGGTGTAAAACTTTGCCGGACAACCCCTCTTGTGGGCTGTTAAGAGCGTAGATCAGACGTAGTTGAGCCAAAAAGTAATTACAAAGCTTGCTTGCTGCGACTACTGTAAAATCATCGATTAACGTGGCTGGTGCTGCTGCATTGTCTGTCAAAACTTGGTTGACACAATGTAAGATTAGGGTAAAACGCGCGAAATAGCTCCTCATCTTAGGCAAAGCAATTTGAATGCCTGGGGTCTGCTCTGAATACCCCAGTTCAACCAAGGAGTTGTGATAAGCCGAATAGTAGCCCTTGGCATTGTCGCTAAGGTGGTACTCTTGCTGAGGCATCATTTCAAGATCGCGATACAATTGCTTTAGATACTTACCCAGAGTATTGGACTTGCCTGTTGACTTCAGATCCAGGTATGCAGGGGGGCAAGGAGCGGCACAAAACAACCATCTGCCAAACTCCCCAGTGCTGTCTTCATGATCTGACATGAGTTTTTTGAGAGTTTCAAACTGAGTTGTTCCAGTGCGAGAAACGGCGGTTTTGGCTAAGTGTAAACGTTTAGAAGCTTCTGCAACGTCTTTGATTAGCTGTCCGCCATTAAACTCGGTTAACTCATTTTCTGCGTCATCTCCTTTACCCTGTCGATACTTATTTCTGCCAGTGAGGTGCGCTGACCACTCATCACGATAAACAAGTAACCCTCTGGGATTTTCGGTGTGAATAGCAATCCTACTCTCGATTGAACCATTTTGCAGAATATACCTTTTGCACACTGGCTCTTGTGGTTTTTTGCCTTTTTTGCCGTTCTTCTCCCACTGGTGTAACTCTTGCTCATAATCCGCGAATTCTTGTTTATAGCGCTCCCTGGCTTCGGTTTCTAATTCTTCTAGTGGTTCTATTACTGCTGCTTGGGCGGGCGACTTCATATCACCCGATTTACCTACTATGCAAGTACGGATGATCGATGGCTGCTTATAGTTTCCTTCTGGCTTGATTACGATAGTTGCCGCAGTACCAAGTCGAGATGCTGCAATAGGCAGAAATGATGTAAAAAGAAATTCCGGTGCTGTCGGCATTGATTTGGCAACATCTGTCATGGACTCAGCTAAGTTACCTCCGTCGCCCCAAAGAAAATCAGCTAAGTTGAGGCGTAAATTCTGGGCTGAAAACAGCTGTGGTAGCTTGGCGACTAAATCAGTCTTGTCGTTATCCCTGCTGTCGGTTTGCTCCAAGTCGCTGGCGATCGTTTCGTGGACGTTTTGAGGAGGTCTGTTCTGTGGATATGCAATCATTTCGCACCTCCTACCGCTTCAACTTGCGCCAGGGTGTTGCTTAATTGGCGTTGAAGGTATTTTGATGATTGTCGAAATACCACTTGGGTTTTTTTAGTAAAATATAATACAGAAAAAGTCTTATATTTTTCGGTGGAAGCGCCTTGCATTTTGAGTGAGGGCGCTTTCGTCGTTTTGTTCATGGCTTTGTCTCGCTAACGTTGACGTGTCGAGACTTGCGCTCATTATTTACTTAGTCCACCGTTATTTTTTGTACACTTTTAGCAGTTTTTGCGTCAGTATGATGCATTTCTTGATTCATTTTGGGTCATTCATAATGCAACGTTGCATTATTCTTGCTAAAGTGTAGGTACTAGAGATCAGTTGAGTTGGCTTGGATATTGAGATAATCCAGTCTTCTTAAAGTGATCCGTAGTATATTTCGTTGTTTTATAAAAACAGGTAAAACTGGGGGACTTAGCAAACTTAATGTGCGCAAGTCTTTTTTTTTGGGTGAACACGCGCAATAGGCGGGTTCATTTGGTATCATTCTAGATGAAAAAGTACTATGTTTGGTTGTTTGGAATAAAAAAAGCTATTTTTGGGACTTTTTTGCTGACACTACTTTCGAGACGAAGTTTTTGGCATACGGAAAGTAATGTCAGTAGCTTAAATTCAACGCCAAGAAGCCAAAACTCTATCGTAACTACTACTGTTGAAAGTGACAGAAGAGGGGTAAGTGCATAAGTTGATTTCGCTGACAGCTATATAAGAACTAGAAAGAGGGCTTATGTCTCTAGTTTCAAAACCTACTAAATTGAGGTATTTCTGTCTACTATGGCACTTACCACACAGGCAATTTTTTGTCAATGCGTAAGTTCTAGATACTTTCGGTTGGTTCAATCACTGTGGTCTATTTACCTGAAAACTGCTGTAAGTGCATAAGTTGATTTCGCTGACAGCTATATAAGAACTAGAAAGAGGGCTTATGTCTCTAGTTTCAAAACCTACTAAATTGAGGTATTTCTGTCTACTATGGCACTTACCACACAGGCAATTTTTTGTCAATGCGTAAGTTCTAGATACTTTCAATTAGATGCTTTCTTAATGCATGTCATAGTTTTCAACATTGACAAATGTTGCTAACGAATGCCTGAAACGGAGTTTAGCTAATTTTAGCTAGACCCTTTCCTTAAGTTACGAGTGTTCGATGGCAAGCACGCAGCTTGTAGAGTGGAATCGCAAAGCTGACGTGCTCGCTGCTAAAGTATCTGTTTAACCATTATATTATATCGAATGGCTATAACAGATTTTTGATCTATCCCTCTTCTGTCACTTTCCCCAGATGAAAACATGGAACCCTTGCTACACAAGAGTTTTAGTTTCAAGCAATTATTCTGTCCATCATATTAGAAAATAAAGTCAAAAACCCAACCCCAGTCAGAGTTTTAAACATTGCTTTTGATTTTTGTTTTCGGAGAGTGACAAAAGAGGGCTATAGCAGTCGCCAAATCCGTTAGGACAAGTCAGGGGTAGACGCCTTCAAAGCGCGTACATTGTGAATTAATTGTTGTCCTAAGTTTCCTGTCCATTGCTATACAAAATAAAACACAACAATTTGTTATACCAATGAAAGAAAATTCGATTGCAAAGTCTCTTTTTGACTTGTTTCAAGAGCAAGTACAGGCTCAGCCCAACAGAGCAGCGGTTGTCTGTGATAATGAATATTTAACTTACCAAGAGCTTGCCGAAATCAGTTCGCGTTTGGGTTCGTATCTTCTGCATCTTGGTGTAGCTATCGATGAATGTGTAGGTATTTTCCTTGAGCCGTCGCTTGAGTTGGTCATTGGGATTTGGGGCATTCTGTTCTCAGGCAGCGCTTATTTACCACTATCACCAGAATATCCCGAAGAACGATTGAGATATATGGTCGAGGATGCAGGCGTCAAAATTGTTTTTTCACAGGAAAAGCTACGCGTTAGGTTGGCGGAACTGGTGCCTCCGGGTACGCGAATTGTTACCCTCGAAGAGGCCGAGAAGTTTGCCATAGCATTCGGCATAACTGGACAAGATGGACTCTGCAAACGCTCGCGTTCGGACAACTTAGCTTATGTGATTTATACCTCTGGAAGTACGGGAAAGCCGAAGGGCGTGATGATCGAACACCGTAGTATCATCAACCAGATGAATTGGATGCGAGCTGTTTGCAAGTTAAATCAGAGCAAAGTTGTTCTGCAAAAAACACCCATGAGTTTTGACGCAGCACAATGGGAGATTCTTGCGCCCTGTTGTGGTAGTAAAGTTGTTATAAGCCGCCTTGGAGACTACAAAGATCCTGAAAGATTAATTGAGACTATTATCCGACATGATGTGACAACTCTGCAATGCGTTCCAACGCTACTACAAGCGCTTCTCGACACCGACATATTCCACAATTGCAAATCACTCACGCAGATATTCAGCGGCGGCGAAATTCTGTCAAAAAAACTTGCGCTACAATGCATCGAAGTGTTACCAAAATGTGAGCTAACTAATCTCTATGGCCCGACCGAATGTACTATCAATGCTTCCTCCTTTAGGGTTGATAAAAATACGGTGGCTGATTGCCCTGATGCAATACCGATTGGCACTCCTGTTCACAACACTCAGTATTACATTCTCAATAGCCGTCAATTGCTAGCATCGGTTGGAGAAATTGGTGAGCTATACATCGGTGGTGTTCAGCTTGGGCGCGGATACATTCATCGACCAGATTTGAATGAGGAAAGGTTTGTCAACAACTGGTTTTCGACGAGTTCTGGAGACACCAAACTGTACCGGACTGGCGACTTAGCCTATTGGAACGCAGATGGCACTGTTCAGTTCGCTGGTCGAGTAGATAATCAGGTGAAACTTAGAGGGTTTCGGATTGAGCTCGACGAAGTAAAGCTGGCAATTGAGAAGCATGACTGGGTTAAGATTGCAGCTGCTATAGTTAAGAAAAATTCCCGTACCGGATACCCCGATTTGATTGGGTGTATTGAATTGAGTCCTAAACAAGCTGCTTTGATGGATCAAGGTATTCACGCAAAGCACCATCTGTCAAAGAAAAACAAGCTTCAAGTTAAAGCTCAATTGTCAAATCTCGGATATAGGGATATCGAATATAACAGTAGTGAGATGGCGGTCGCTCTTCCTGGTAAAACACCGACCAAGGAACAACGGCGATTAACGTTTGCTCGGAAATCTTACCGTTTATTCGAGGGTGGTACCGTCCAGAAAGCTGATATTATGCGCTTGCTGGATAAACAAGTTACTGACGCTCAGACCTACAGTCCGGTCGGTTCTCGAGGGTTAGATGGGTTGACCTTCTCGGAGTTGGGTCAGATCTTGAGATATTTCGGGCCATTTTACAGCAACGAGCGTCTATTACCCAAGTATGGTTATGCATCACCAGGTGCATTGTACGCAACGCAAATGTATCTCGAATTAGTCAATATAGCTGGTTTGAAGCCCGGTTATTACTATTACCATCCAGGACGCCATCAATTAGTACTAATCAATGAAATAGATGGGACAGAAAAAACACGAATAAAAATACACTTCGTTGGAAAGAAAAAAGCTATCGAGCTAGTTTATAAAAACAATATTCAAGAGGTACTTGAAATTGAAACTGGCCACATGCTAGGTCTGTTTGACGCGATTCTTCCAGCATATCAGCTGAGCATCTCCGATACTGACTATATCCCCGCTATCAAGGATAAATTGGTACCTTCAAACGAGGAATATTATTATCTAGGCACTTTTGAGATGGTGCCTCAGGTCAGGTCATTGTCGGCAGAATCGGTTGATATTTATGTGCAAAGCCATCCAGGAAAGATCGCCGATCTACCTGTAGGCCAATACAAATACAAAGACGGTCGCCTGGAAAAAATCTCAGACGATGTCATTCTAAAGAGACATGTAATAGCCATTAATCAACTAACCTACGAACAGGCAAGTTTTGGAATTACAATAATTCCTAGAAGCAGCTGTAAATGGGCGAATTATGTCGAACTCGGCAGAAAGCTTCAACATCTACAGATGAACGATCAAAATATTGGTTTACTGTCCTCGGGATACAGCTCTGAGACTGGTAACGATCTGCCTACAGCAAAGCGAATAACCAGCATACTAACCGCCTGTCATGAAGAGTCAGGCCCTTCTTACTTCTGTCTTGGTGGTCGCGTCAGTCATGAACAGTTAATCAGCGAGGGGATGAAGGAAGACGCCGTCCATATGAAGGGTCCTGCAGAGTTGCTCAAAGAGGATCTACGCAACTTTTTGCCTGATTACATGATGCCTAACAGGATCGTAATAATGGACGAGTTACCGCGTACTGTCAATGGTAAAATCGACGTTAAAGCCTTGGAAGCGTCGGACAAAGTGAATATCGAAATGGCTGAACGACCCATCATCCAACCTCGTACAAATACCGAACAGCGAATAGGCGAGATTTGGAAGAAGGCTATGAAGTGGCATTCTGTCTCAGTGCAAGACGATTTCTTTGAATCCGGTGGAAACTCACTGATTGCAGTGTCAATTATTAATAAGATCAACAAAGAGTTTCATTGTACCTTGCCTTTGCACGCTATTTTTGAAGCTCCAACCATCGAGAAGCTCGCTCTTAAGGTTGAAAATGATGAAGTTGAATCATCCTCACGTCTAGTACGTCTATCATCCACAGGCGTCAAGAATCCCGTCTATTGCTGGCCTGGACTCGGCGGCTACCCAATGAACTTGAGGTTGTTGGCACAAAAAGTAAATATCAATCGACCCTTTTACGGTGTCCAGGCGTATGGAATCAATCAAGGCGAGAAACCGTTTGCCTCCATTCGTGAAATGGCTGCAGAAGACATTAAGGAAATCAAACGTATTCAACCAGTCGGTCCCTATACGCTCTGGGGATATTCCTTCGGGGCACGGGTAGCCTTTGAAGTTGCTTATCAGCTTGAGCTGTCTGGTGAGCAAGTGGAAAATCTCTTTTTAATCGCTCCAGGATCACCAAAGGTTAGAAATGAGAAGGAAGTTCTTCATGGTAATCAACCCGACTTCGGCAATAAAGCCTATGTGACAATTCTTTTCTCGGTTTTTGCACGCACTATCACTGGACCTGCACTGGAGGAGTGTTTGAAAGTCGCAAAGGATGAAGACAGCTTCGCGTCATTCATTTGCTCAAGGTATAAGAACCTCGATTTGGATCTGGTGAAACGAATAATTAAAATAGTACACCAGACATATGAAGCCAAGTATACATTCCGCGAACTGACCCAGAGGCAGATCTTTGCGCCTATAACTATTTTTAAGGCCAATGGAGATGATTACTCGTTCATTAAGAGTCGTAGTGGGTACTCTAAAAAGGCTCCGACTGTCATAAACCTCAGAGTCGATCACTACAACATGTTGGAGAGTACAGGTATCAGCGAATTGGTGAAAGTGCTTAACTGCCAGCTTGGTGACGAAAGTAAGTCTGAAAAAGGCAACGATCCATTCAATTTAGCAACAAATAAGGAATCAGTTATGCCGCACATCAATATTAAGCATTTCCCTGTTTTCCTCAGCGATGAGAAGAAGACCAGTTTGATTATTGCGCTGACGAAGGCGGTGCAGAACGCTTTCGAGTGTAATGAGGGTGCTATCTCGATAGCCCTTGAGCCGATTGAGCAAAAAAATTGGAAAGAACAAGTCTATTTGCCAGAGATTGAACATCGGAAGACTCTGCTGTGCAAAGAACCGAACTACTTACCATAGGCAGTAAGCAAGGAACAAAGATGAACTACAATCAATTTGGTAAAGTATCTCTAGTATTTAGCGAAGAAGTGTCTGACGCACTAGGCGTCGGCAAGCCTGTAGTAGCGCTAGAGTCAAATGTCATCACTCATGGACTAGATTATCCAGATAACGTTGTTACTGCCAAGAAGGTCGAGGAAGCGGTAAGGATAGGAGGGTCAGTTCCTGCGACGATAGGTGTCGAAAACGGTCGCATTTTGGTGGGAATGAACGATGCTTGCATCAAGCGATTCGCTTCAACACCAGATATTCCTAAAGTCAACAGTCGGGATCTGCCGATTATTTTAGCGAAAGGTGGTATGGGGGCTACAACTGTTGCTTCTTCATTGGTGGCGGCAGAACTCGCAAATATCCCGTTCTTTGCCTCAGCTGGTATCGGGGGAGTTCATAGAGGTGCGGAAAAGAGTATGGACATCTCCTCTGATCTAATTCAATTCACTCGTTCAAAGGTAGCGGTCGTTTGCGCGGGGGCGAAAAATATTCTCGATCTAGGTTTGACGATGGAATTTCTGGAGACGCATTGCGTACCGTTGATCTCTTACAAATCCGATGATTTTCCCGCGTTCTACTGCCGATCCAGTGGTATCCGCAGCCCGCACAGGCTAGATGAAGAAAGGCAGATTGCTCGTGCGATCAAATTTCACTGGTCGCTGGGCAACAATAGCTCTGTGCTGATTACCAGTCCAACTAAAGAAGAAGACGCAATCGACAGACTAGAAATAGACGCTGTGATAGAGAAAGCAGTGATCAACGCTGAAAAGGACGATGTCAGGGGTAACGTGCTCACCAAGTATTTGATGCGTGCCGTGGACGAAGCGACCAAAGGCAGGTCCTCCAAGGCGAACATGGCGGTTCTGATTAATACGGCAAAAGTGGCGGGTCGTCTAGCAGCGGCATATGCGCTGCTCCGTAAAGAAAACTCCACTTGCAATCATCGGACTTGAAGAGACAATGATGAAAAACTCAGTAATTTTTGACTTGGACGGAACACTAATTGATACGCCCCGAGCGATCGTTGAAACATTTGCGGCGACTTTTGTGTCCATTGGTGCGCCGGTCTGTGAAGCTAAGGATATTCGGGCGACGATTGGACTGCCGCTTGAGCAAGCCTTTAGCAAACTCATCGGCGTGCCGCTAAATAACAACCTAGTTTCTCAAGGCGTACAGCAGTACCTAGTTCTATTTAAAGAACTAATTTTACCTAAAGCAGAAGAGTTGATCTTCCCCGGCGTCAAAGACGGCTTAACAGCGTTCCTCGATCAGGGGTTCTTGCTGGCTGTAGCGACGAGCAAGTTCCAGGCTAGCGCTGAGGCTCTACTGCAAGCGGCAGGTCTTCACGGCTATTTCAGCATAGTGGTCGGTGCGGATCAGGTAGCGCAACCCAAGCCTAATCCTGAATCGGGATATTTAATCATGGAAAAGCTAGGCGTTCAGGCTGAACAAACGGTGATGGTTGGAGATACCACCCATGATATGTTGATGGCTAAGGCTGCTGGCATAAACTCGCTTGCGGTCACCTATGGCGTGCACAATCTCGAGAAACTAAAGTCTTCTTATCCGACATGGATAGTCGACACATTTGACGACGTAGTAGCAACTATCACAGTGGCAAACCAAAGAACAGACAGGAGGCCGAAATCATGATCGATCGCTTTAAGAATTCGCTTCTAGCGTTCATAGGAGGAACGCTCCTTACATTGATGATTCATTATAACAGCCTCTTGGCGAAATACACCACACCGATTTTTGCCTCTTGGGTAGCGCACGGTCTAGGTGGCGCTGTGGCACTCGTACTTGTAGTGCTCTCGTTCCAAGTGTTTCGTCGTGGCTCAGGTATAGAGATGGAGTATCATCAAGTGAAGTTACCGCTCTGGTTCTACTTGGGTGGTATTCCCGGTGCTTTCACGGTGGTGCTGGCGGCAATCACTGTAAATGGAAGTTTGTCGCTGTCCGGAAGTATCGCTTTGATGCTGGTAGGGCAAATCATCTTTGGCATGGTATCAGATCATTTCGGATTGCTTTGCACTCCCAAACGACGACTTATTGGAAATGATCTACTCGCAATTTTCTTTGTTCTCACAGGAAGCGCAATGATTATTTTTGGTGGGGGCAGCCGATGAGCTTCTATATATTTTTAGCGCTTCTCAATGGCGTAGTTATTGGTACGAGCCGCGCTACAAATGGGCAGCTCAGCAACGGGATCGGTCCTTTTAGGGCGTCCCTCTGGAACCACGTCATAGGTTTCCTGTTTCTCACCGTGATCGTTGTAGTTATAGGGGAATGGCATTTTGATGCAAATTCAACACTGCCAATCTCCGCATATTTCGGCGGTTTCTTCGGGGCGTTGTTTGTCGCCGTCAATAGCTATGTGTTTCCAAGGTTGGGCGCGATGAACTCTACACTCTTAGTGATTAGCGGTCAAATGATTAGTGCTGTCTTGATAGACTGGCTAAACCACAATTCAGCACCTGATGTGCTGCGTTGTTTGGGAGTTGTTGCTGTGCTCTTTGGTATTTACCTGACAAGAATGTCAAAATTTTCTCACAGGAAGGAGAAGAAAAATGGCTAATTCCACGTTAATCGATGAGCTGTTGAACGACAGATCCTACCACATTGAGTTCAATGGTCATCTTACTAATCACGTCAAGCATGCGGTTATCGCTCTAGCGGGTCTCGGTGCCTCCTCGGAAAAGATAAACGCATACTACAACAACTACGCCAAGATGACACCATATGGTTATGGTCTGGAGCCACCAAAGGCATCCAGTCACATTGTAACGGAGGCAAACTGGGCTAGCTTTCTGGGTCAGCGCACCAGCTTCTCAGCCTATTGCGAGTTTTTCGACCAGCAAGAGAAAAAGCTGGGTCTTAACGAAGTCTTGAAGCGATACTTACCCTTGCTTCTACCAGGCTGGGCCGGTGCCTTCACTCATGCCACGATTCACTTGGGATGGGCGCTGGACGCCAATCACCGCTGGATGACTATCGAAGGTCTCGCATACATGTCTTTTGCATATGTCTCTTGCTGCCCAGAAAGAGCAGATTCGACTGAAAACAACAGTGCTGAAGATGAGCAGGCGATCAATTCCCTGCTCCGTATCGCGGGTGTGTGGGAAGACGACCGTGATGCTCTTAAACAGTGGGTCGAAACTCTGTTAGATGATACCGAGTTCAAGAATGCTACAGGTATACATACTGAACTTATGAGGTCAGGACTACAGTATCGGATTGCCAGGTTGCTTAAAGAAGGACACCCATTAATCTACAAAACCCCGACTTGGATCGATGGGCAAGACGTCTCCAGGAGTTGGTTGCAGCTCTATTATGCTATGACTCTGTTGTATCTGGCTAAACCAGGTGACTTCATTCTGCTCCATTTGATCACTTCTCTGTATGCGATGGAACAGATTTCTAAATATTTGCCTGAGAACGAGCAAAAAAAAGTCGTCAAGCACTTCTGGATCGGCATGTTATGCATTGTCTTTTCCGGAGCAGATTTTCCGAAGAGATCAAAACTCGCGGCGTTGCATAAGACATTCCGGGACGCGGTGGATGAGGGTGGTCATACCTCGTGGCATCAAGATTGGAAAATACTAATTGCTCGCGCAATCGAAGAGGAAGAAGAACATAATCCGAAATTGGTGTACGTGCTCCAACAGGTTTGGAAAAGAACTGGTTGTGTTTCGATTTATCGCTTTGCAGCCGGTCAACTTACTTTGACACCAGAGCTACCTCCTTCATTTGATCTGCCGCCAAGCGAGTAAGGGATTGAGCCAAGATGTTTGTAAAATAGTGATAATTCGCTAAAAACCGTTGTCCTGTCTACATTTGAGACCTAGAGAATTTTGCATTGCTAATGTCTGCTGATTGACATTAGCGGATATAAATTGACTGAAAACTGGGCTTTTATGTCTGCTAATGCTCCTCAAAACCCCAAAAAAATTATGTCTGCTAAGGTAAGTGACACTAAATTACACATATCTCGGCTCGACCCCAGTAAAACTTAACAACAGGAGTAACAGTCATGTTGCACACGCCGCCTCTTTCGATCGAGAAATTCCTTGGCAAGAATGTACACTTGCTCCCTCAAACGAACCAGCTCCGCGCTATGCATACGATTATCCGTAATCGCCATGCACGCCGGGAGGATTTCGTATTTTACTCAAGTAGGATTATGCGCTTGCTTATCGAAACAAGCATGAACCTTCTTCCTTTTGAGAAATATCAAGTCGAAACACCTGTTGGCAAAAAATACGACGGTTTGCGTTTTGCGTCACAGCTGTGCGGAGTGTCGATCATTCGTGCGGGTGAAAGCATGGAAACAGAATTGCGCGCGATATGCAAATCCATTCGCATTGGCAAGATATTGATTCAGAGAGATAAGCTTACCAAGCTTCCGCATATATACTATATGAACCTCCCGGATGATATTGACAAACGCCACGTTCTACTGCTCGACCCGATGTTGGCCACTGGCGGCAGTGCATTGGCCGCTATTGAGATATTGTTAGACAAAGGCGTTCGCGAAAAGAACATTATTTTCATAAACTTTATCACCGTACCAGAGGGGATCACAGCTGTTTGCCAGCGTTTTCAAGAAGTGAATATCGTGACGTCCGCTATTGATGAGCGTCTGAACGAAAATGCTTACATGTTACCCGGCATTGGTGATTTCGGAGATAGGTTCTTCGGCACTGACCTGAACTGCTAGGTGGATGCCCATCCGTGATACTGTACGTTCGCTCATTTTTTCTCTAACCATGTAATACACCGTCAACTTCATCTAGCTTTTCCAAGTATTACACGGTATTAGTACAGTCAGATCCAGATAGGCGTCACCGTGCCAAAACGGGAAAATTGTACGCTAAGGGTGAAACCTTTATCTAACAAGCGTTTCAGCGATATTTATTTTCCTTCACCCGCAAAGGTCGCAACTTGTCAAAACTGGTTGCCTGTTTCAAATTCCACACATAATCGCCAGTGAGATTGATATGTTCCCACCCCAACGGCGACAAATGTTGCAGATATTCTTCGGGAATACCCATCCCCTGTTGTTTCAAATAATCAACGGCTTTTTCTAAGTACACCGTATTCCACAGAACGATAGCAGCAATTACCAAATTCAACCCACTGGCCCGATAAAACTGGTCTTCATAAGAGCGATCGCGCACCTCCCCCAGCCGATTAAAAAACACGGCTCTTTTCAAAGTATGCTTCGCCTCACCTTTGTTTAGCCCTGCCGTTGCCCGCCGCCGCAGTTCTGGACTCTGCAACCATTCCAGAGTAAACAAAGTCCGTTCAATCCTCCCCAACTCCCGCAAAGCCACAGCTAAATGATTCTGTCGAGGATAAGAAGCTAATTTCCTCAACATCAAAGAAGCTGTCACTGTTCCCGTCCGAATTGAACTGGCAAGGCGTAGAATATCATCCCAAGACTCCTGAATCAATTTCACATTAATCTTGTCACCTAACAGAGGTGCCAAAATCGAATCAGAAGGAGTAGGTTCAAAAGTATACAGTTTTTTATCAGGTAAATCTCGCATTCGGGGAGCAAATCTGAATCCCAGCAGATGGCACATAGCAAACACATGCTCGGTATAAGGGACTTCCAAAGAATAAATTAATCAATAAAAACAAAGAAGCCAGGTTTTT
>NZ_JCACKO010000075.1:0-24258 GCF_059505445.1 Brasilonema angustatum
CATTTTTAAAGCATATCATGAGTTAAAATCTCATTTTTTGTTTCAAATCACATTTGCGCATACGCAGTCGCCTAGGTCGGGAGACCCTCTCCGAAGTTGCCACAACGCGGGGAACCCGCGCAAGGCACAACTCTTGGCAGCGCTGTCTCACCAGATACCTCTGTCGGGAAACCCTCCCATAGCACAAAGTGCCACGCTACCCGCTTCAGTACTGGCAAGGGCAGACAGGTGCGCGACTGTCGGGAGACCCTAACGGAGGTAGCAGCCTACGGCTCGCTCCGCTAAGGGGGAAACCACGGCAGGTGCTACAACGGGGCGGCAGCTTTTCGGGGGAAGCTTCCCCCGAAAACGTGCCTTAGGAACCCCAACGCCAGATGCCTCACCCCGACACTGTCCTCCCCTACACCCGCTCCCGTTGCGAGCTTATGATTTAAAATTGCTATAGAAAAAAATAAGTTACCTTAGATATTGAGATACAAGTATTATTTCTCAACAAAGCTAGAAGAATTATTGACACACAACAGACCAGGCACAAATAATTATTAATTTCCCATGAACATTCTCAGTAACCTGCTTTTTCAACCAGCTCAAAACAACCCTCAAAAAAGACAGCGTAGAGGAATTGAAATTAAATCGCCACGTGAAATAGACATTATGCGGCAATCAGCAAAAATAGTGGCAACTGTGCTAAAAGAAATTTCTGAGCTGGTTAAGCCAGGTATGACGACCGCTGATTTGGATGCTCATGCGGAAAAACGTATCAGGGAAATGGGCGCAACACCAAGTTTTAAGGGATATCACGGCTTCCCTGGTTCTATCTGCTCTAGCATTAACAATGAAGTTGTACACGGCATCCCTAGTCCAAAAAAAGTTATCCGCACTCGAGATGTCTTAAAAGTTGATACTGGCGCATATTACCAAGGCTTTCATGGTGATTCTTGCATCACAATCGCTGTCGGCGAAGTCACCCCAGAAGCAGCCAGACTGATTCGTGTTGCAGAAGAAACTCTTTTTAAAGGCATTGAACAAGTGAAAGCAGGAAACGACCTAATGGATATTGCTGGGGCAATTGAAGATCATGTCAAAGCAAATAAGTTTGCTGTGGTAGAAGATTTTACCGGACACGGTGTTGGTCGCAACCTACATGAAGAACCCTCGGTTTTTAACTTCCGCACTCGCGAAATGCCTAATGTCAAACTGCGTGCAGGTATGACGCTGGCGATTGAGCCAATTTTGAATGCTGGTTCCAAGTATACACGGACGTTATCTGACCGTTGGACAGCTGTAACAGTGGATAATTCTTTATCCGCTCAGTTTGAGCATACTGTGTTGGTGACAGAGACAGGATACGAGATTTTGACTGATCGGACAGAACTTTGATTTAGCTTTGATTTCGACACACACCTAAAAACGGTACAACCTGGCAGAGTGATTTTTCCAAAGTCTTTTTGATGGCATACACACAACACTTCCTGGCATTCTCCTTGCGCTAGGTAAAGAGCGCGGTTGTTGCAGCCGATGGTAACGTCTCTTGGCGGGTCATTATGATAGCTATTACCATCAACTTTAACAATATTGTCAAACTTAACAACAACCAATTTTACCAACTGTGCCAGGATAATGGCGATGTCAAATTTGAGCGCTTAATTCCATCTCTTACCTGGCACTCCCTCATCACTGCACGCGGCAGAATTTACGCTGGTTATCATACTGTGGATCTTGCCAAGAAAAAGCAAAATGACTGACTCCCCTGATTTGCGGTGCAAGTTTGCGCAGTGCCTGCATTTGCACTTCCAAGGGAGGACGATTGCTTATTGATGCTCCCCACTGACCGGCTATAGCTGGAATCACCTGGGTACCTGGTTTTGCCATGTTCAAAACCCGCTGCACCTGCGCTGCAATACAATCGGCACTAGCGCAATTTGCATAGGACATAGGATGCCACTCTATTGTGTTTGGGAACTTATCCCAAGGCTGCAAGCGAGAATCATATCCTTGACCGACCATTTGATTACCATCAGGAAAAAATACCGCTCCCACTGGAATACCTTGTTGCTGTGCTGGATAAGCAGCTAGGGCTAAAAAATCTACGATGCCTTGCATGGCGTGAGCAACTGCTAACTGCCATAACTCCGATTGTAGTTGGGGTTGCCTTTGCTCTGGGGGAAGGATTGACTTTTGTTCTTGGGGTGGAGTCCGACCTTGCCATAAGGGTTCTCCTTCTTGAGGATAGAGCTTATCCGCCTCACTAACATCTCCAGCGGTGATATATCCTTTAGTTAAAAAGCGTCTAATTAATTCCAATCCTTTGTAATTCACTGCTCGTCGGAATAAAGCCTGTTGAGTCGCGTCACTATACAGCCATAAATCTGTAACTTTGGTGGCGATCGAATCAGTGCCTGCCTGTCGTGGATAGCGTACATAGTCGAAGAGTACCCCATCTGGGCGACGGCGCAGCACTTGCTGTAACATTAGATAGTAGTCTCGTTTGGCTTGCAAGTTGTAGGGATCGATAAAGACCTGAGAGCCGTTATCTACGACGTAGAGGCTGGTTTGACCCTTACCGTTGCGGGCAACTGTCCCTTCTCTATCTGAACGCTGGGCGTAAGTATAGCCAAAATTTGTGGTGAACATCCAAGCGTAAACCTTCAGACCCCGTTCCCGCCCTTTTTGAATTGCAGTGGCGAGTAAATCAGTCTTTTCTGTTCCTGGTGTGCGAATTACAGAAGGCCAAACGGTGGGATTAGCCCCTTTTGGCAGAAGTACTTGACCATCGTAAAAAACTTCCAAATAAACTTCGTTATAACCTCGGTTGACAATCCGATCCATGATTTGGTCAACCATTCCCGGTTGAACATCACAAGGATACAAGCGCAACCAAATTGCTTGCAACTGAGGCCAAGTATGGTTGCGGCATTCCTGCAAAACTTGTGCGTTTTGTTGTAACAATCGCTGGTAACGACTTTGTGCCTGTTGATCACCCTTAAGTGCAGACAAACGTAAGTTTTCTTTTTCTTGTGCCTGGGGTTGTGGTAACTGGCAATACTCAGTAATTTGTGCGGCTGCTGGCTGATTTTTTAAAAAGGGAATTAGCACACTACTGCTAAAAATTAGAGCAGCAAACAGGCGTTGCCAAAAGAATATTGTTGCAACATTCAAAGGACGTTTGGACATACGTACAATTACAAAGACAAAAGAATCAATCCTAACGAATGTTACGTAGGATAATGTGTATAAAATTGCGTTTTTGATCAATAAGGGTTTTTAAGCCCAGACGGTATAGACTCCCAAACTCCTATTTCTGTTGCCGAATTTTGTAACTCAATTTAAGTAACACGAACTTTTCATACAACGTCTTGATAAACAGATTGTTTGTTATATTGACAGCAATAATCCTATGGTATCTACAAGGTTTGACGACGCCAAATTTTAAAATTAAAAAATAAAAATCCAAATTCTGTAACTTTTTTGACTTAATGATATGACAAAAATATTATCAGTATACAGTAAAAGCTCAGCATTCAAAAATATCAGTCAACTTAGTTTTATTTTTAATGGTTAGTTGAAAAATGTTTTCGTGATTTTTTGGCTTATATCCCACCGCTATGACGGTACTCCGTTTAGTGGTGGGACTCAGCCGGAATAGTTAAGCACCACGCTTTAATGCCGCTTCTACCCGCTCAAACTCCAGCTCTAAGCGGTCTTTGAGTTTTTGTGGCACGGGACGATTTGGATATGAACTATAATGTCCAGCTAGGGAGTTAAGGGCGGTTCGCATGGTTGTAAAGGAAGCCAAACCAGAGACAGAGCTATCTCGCTGATAGCGAGCTGCAAAGTCATTGATTTTTTTACGCGCTTCTGCTTGAGTTGATGCTCTATCTGCAGAATCTTGTGGTAAGTCTATAGCAGTCCTCAAAGTATTTACGATAGCTAAGGTATCTTGGCGATAATCTCCTGTTAAAGTAGCCGGAGTGTTGTTACAGCCCATCAAACCAACGACGACAAGCAAAACCAGGGCAAACAGACGTGACCAATAGCGCTTCATAAACGTTAAAGTGAAACAATACCTAAATCAACGTCCATCGTATCCTGGATTGGTATCTTGGGGATCATCTCATAGGGAGATGGACGAGTGTAGAAGTATGCGAAATAAAGAGTGAAGGAGTGTGGGAGTGAGGGAAAAGACTGATTTCGCATTAACTTTTCCCTCCCTCTCTCCCCTCATCCCACTCTTTGATATAAAGTATCTCTTTGTTGGTAAGGACGCCCTACATCGGTGATAGCAGCTTCCAAGGTTTCAACTTCCATGTTGGTTCCACCTTGAGCACCTGCCATTGTCGTAATATGTTCTTCCATTAATGTGCCACCAATATCGTTGCAACCCCACAATAAAGCTTCTGTTGCACCTGCCAAACCCAGTTTTACCCAACTTGGTTGATGATTAGGAATCCAGTTTCCTAAAAAAATTCGTGCAACAGCAGTCAGTAGCAGTGCATCTGCCAAAATAGGTTGATCGTGTCCTACACGACGACGTAGGGGTTTGGGGGCTTCTTTACCAACGAAAGGTAATATAATAAACTCAGTGATGCGAGCAGGGTAGTCTCGATCAATCGCAGTTTGTTGGAGCGATCGCAATTTTTCCAAATGTCTAATTTGTTGTTCTGGCGTCTCAATATGCCCTGATAGAATTGTGCTTGTGGTGTATAAACCTAGTCTATGAGCTGTACTCACAATTTCCAGCCAAAGGCTTGTGTTAATTTTTTCTGGACAAAGAATGCGCCGCACTTGATCATCTAACACTTCAGCTGCGGTTCCTGGCATAGAATCAACACCAGCATTTTGCAAAGCGATAATCACATCGGCATATTCCAGTCCATCTTCTCGTGCGATGAATTGCACTTCTTGGGGAGAAAAAGCATGTAGATGCAGTTGAGGAAATTCTTGTTTAATCTTTTCCACAACCTTGAGGTAGTAAGGCAGAGATTTTCCGTTCACCTTTGCCTGTAGGTTTAAGCCTCCCTGCATACAAATTTCCGTTGCACCCCGTTGCACTGCATCTGTCGCCTTTTCTAAAATACGCGCCCAATCTAACCAGTAAGCACCCTCCTCCCCCTCATCTCGCCGGAAAGCACAGAAACTACAGTGTTGCTCACAGATGTTGGTAAAATTAATATTACGGTTAATAACGTAAGTAACAGTGTCCCCCGCTTGCCGTTGACGCAGTTTGTCGGCTGTAGCACGAATAGCACCAACTGCACTTTGGTCATTTTGTTTTAGTAATACCACTGCCTCTTCCGGAAATAAATCATACCCCGTTAAAGCACGCTCAAGAATAGCATCAACAGTTACAGTAACCACAGTTTCTCAAAAGCAAACCACATTTATTATTTTGACATCTTTGATAAGTAAGTCGGCACAAAATAAGACATACTTATCAAAAAATCTTATTTTTTTGTATGAGGCTATTCGCACATTTTGCAACTCTAATCATTGAAAAGTATTTAGAGATTTATGCAAGATGCATTTTTTAGCTTTGGGCGACAGTTTCCCATATTCGTAAACACTATCTAAGGTAAACCGCTTGCGGCATCAAATAAATAACTTCACCAAAAGTTTTATCCTATAGAAAACGTATTATTGAATGCTAATTTACATCAACTGTTAACCAAATTTTTATCAGACTTACATAAGCTAGAAAATTTTATTTGTCAAGAATAAGAGTAAGGCTTAACGATATTTTTGAACTTTTTAGAATTTTGTCAAGAGTAAATCAAGTGATTTTTTTTACAAACAGCAGTGTTATAATTTGCTCATTACGCCAGGTGGCATCAATTATACCTAGTTTGAAGTGGTCAGGTCTGGTGAAAGTAAGCCGCGAATACTTATTCACTAGTTAATTGCTAAACTATCTAGTCAGAAAGTGAACTCTTAAATGCATAGTACTATCACTTTAAAGTAGGTATAAGCCTTTACTCCTAAGTTCTGCTGTCAATTTAGTTCTCTAGCTTTTGGTAACCTATCCTTTCGATAGGGCAAACTTTGTAATGGCAAGTATTTAAAAATGATAAAGCACATTTCTCATAAAATATTCATCACTGTATTTATTTTGATTGCTCTTCATGCAACACCGGATGGGCCTCAAACAAGTCGCTACACTGATACTATTCACTCATTTGTTAATTTTGGTACGTTTGCACTGCAAAAAGGATACCGATCTCATATAGATATTTTGCTGCTTAATAATAGTGCTTACTCTGTTATCCCGCCTGGTATTCCAATTATTCTGGCTCCTCTTTATTTTTTTCACAAAATGTTAATGAGGCTGATTGATATTCCAGAAGGAGAAGTTTATTGGTCAATATTTGATATCTTATCAAACGTTTGTGTTAGCGCTCCTATTCTTGGAATTGTGGCTGTCATAATGTTTAAAACTTTAGATTATTTCACGAATGATCTTGTCAAGAAATTATGGATCGTTTTTACCTTTATCTTCGGCTCATTAGTTTTCTTCTACTCTACTAATGGAATTTGGTCTCATGTCTATACAATGTCGTTTATTTTTATAGCTTTTTATTTGATTATCCATCAAGCCAATGGGTTTTTTATTGGACTTTCCTTGGGCTTTGCTCAAATGGTTGATTATATTGCGATCGTGCCAATATCTTTATTAATTGGATTTTGGATATATTTAATGATTCAAGAGAGAAACTATACAAGTCTGTTGACAAATATCTTGTTCCTATTGTTCGGTTACTCGATATTTTTAGGAATCATTATGTACTATAACCAAACAATTACAGGCTCAGTGTTTCAAACTCCTAACTCGCTGTTTCTCAAACAGTTAAATCAAGAAGAGTCTATCCAAAAAAGCATGTTTATGGTTCCTTCCTTAGGAACTCTTTGGGGTTTGACTTTCAGTAGCTTCCGAGGAATTTTTCTATATTTTCCTATGACTTTTTTATTTTTTGGCTCTTTTGTAAAAAAGACTTACCAAAAAAATAATATCATATTGTTCTGTTTTATATTCTTTGCCTTTATCTTTGTATTAAATGCTTCTTACTATGCATGGTCTGGTGATGTTTGTTTTGGTCCACGTCATTTAGTGGTCGCTATCCCATTTATTCTTCTTCCAGTGGTGTACTCTCCTCTAAAGTATATTAAGTTATTGGGGGTACTATCCATATTTATTAATCTCGCTGGAGTCTCTACGATTCCGTCTAATAATTTACTTATAAATATAGCGATGTTTCTGTATCGAGGACCATTACTTCATTGGCAAGATTACTTATACAAAGTTATTTTGCCTCAGTATTACAACATTCATCTCTCTTTAATGACACCATTCTTCATATATCTGGCAACAGGTTTTGTTCTTTACCTAATTTGGAAACCTGGTATAAATCAGCAAGACATGCTGCTTAAAGATAAATTGATAAGCTAATGCGCTTCTGAGTGGTACTTTGTGAATAAAATTTATCTTAGTCAAGTACTATAAAACAACGCTAGCCAAAACCTGGTAAGGCTGTTATTAACAAAACCACTGGAAATCTGTTTACCATATCATCATTTGTAAATGAGTATCATCCAACCTAATTCCCTTTTACCAGTACCCACTGGTTCATTGCAGATATTAGAATCGTCAACTGCAAGAACAGACGCAAATACTGAACCCATCTTATTTTCTCTAATTATTCCCACCTACAAAGAAGCGGGAAACATCCAAAAAATCGTCTCTAGATTAAGCAACTTACTAGATGAATCTATACCAGGTAAATACGAGTTGATAGTGGTAGATGACGACAGTCCAGATGGGACATGGAACATTGCACAGTCATTGATGACAGAATATCCCCAATTGCGGGTTATGCGACGACAGGATGAACGGGGACTATCCAGCGCTGTGATTCGCGGATGGCAAGCTGCTAGTGGAAGTATTTTAGGAGTTATAGACGCTGATTTACAACATCCACCCCATGTGCTGCTGCAATTATTGCAAGCAATTGAGGAGGGAGCAGATTTAGCCGTTGCCAGCCGACACATAGAAGGTGGTGGAGTCAGTAGTTGGAGTTTTGTCAGGCGTTTCTTGTCACGAGGTGCTCAGTTATTAGGATTGCTCATCTTACCAGGCGTTCTGTCAAGAGTGTCAGATCCGATGAGTGGTTATTTTATGTTCCGTCGCCACTGTATAGTCGGTAAAACCCTTAATCCGGTGGGATACAAAATTCTGCTGGAAACCATCGGGCGCGGAAACGTGGGCAAAATCGCTGAAGTTGGCTATGTGTTCTGTGAGCGCAAAGAGGGTGAAAGTAAGGTAACCTGGAAGCAATATGTTGATTATATCCATCACTTAATCCGCCTACGCTTATCAACAGGGAGACTCTGGAAATTTAGTCGAAATTTCCCCATAGATCGTTTCCTCCGCTTTGGCTTGGTAGGATTATCGGGGGTGTTTGTGGATATGACAGTACTGTACTTGCTCAGTGACCCAACGACCTTGGGTTTGCCCCTGACACGCAGTAAAATCATTGCTGGGGAAGTGGCAATTTTAAATAATTTCTTGTGGAATGACATCTGGACGTTTGCTGATGTCAGCAGCCAGCAGCGGGAATGGCGTCAGCGTTTAAAACGGTTTTTGAAATTTAACATGATTTGTCTTGCGGGATTGGTATTGAATGTGTTGGTGTTGAACTTGGTGTTCAATTTCGTGATTCCTAACCGCTACGTTGCTAACCTGATTGCGATCGCTGTTGCTACTGTTTGGAACTTTTGGGTGAATTTGAAGCTCAGTTGGCGTGTGACTCAGGTAAAATAGAAGGGAACAAACAGTCATGTGTTTTGAGTTATTAAGTTATGAGTGGTAAATCATAATTTATGAATGTCATTATCAAAACTCAAAACTCAAAACTTAAAAATCTATTACTGCTGGCGATTTGGCTACTAATTGCTGTCGGCTTGCGTTTAACGAACTTGAGTGCTAAATCACCTTGGACTGACGAGTTTTCTACTCTGGTGTTTAGCCTGGGTAATAGCTTTTTGCCAGTACCGTTAGATCAGCCGATATCTGTTGATGTTCTTTTACAACCACTACAACCACAACCTACATCTGGCATACAAGATGTATGGAAACACTTATCTACTGAAAGTAATCATCCGCCGCTTTACTTTATCCTCACTCACTTGTGGATACGGCTATTTCCGACACATGAAGGTTTGGTATCGTTGTGGGGGGCGCGATCGCTCGCTGCTCTTTTTGGTGCAGCATCTATTCCAGCTATTTATGCTTTAACTCAGCTAGCATTTCGTTCCCGTCTTGTCAGTCATTTAGCGGCTGCAATGATGGCAATATCACCCTACGGCATTTTTTTAGCACAGGAAGCCCGTCATTATACTTTAGCAATCTTATGGGTGATTGCTTCTTTTGCTTGCTTAATCATTGCCAGTCGCCACATCCAAAATCAAACTCAAATACCCCTCAAAATAGCACTCTTGTGGGTGGGAATTAATGCTATCGGTATTGCGACTCATTACTTTTTCACTCTCACCCTCTGCTGTGAAGCGTTGGTTTTACTCTTTCTTGCTTGGCGACAGTGGACTAGAAAGAGGAGCGAAGGAGGGAGGGAGCGAAGGAGAGAGGGAGCGGAATATATACTACCACACTCTCTGGTTCCAAATTCTTACTCTCCCTGGTTCCGCATCTACGCTGTGGCGGTAGGTACATTTGTTTCTGGATTAGTTTGGTTGCCAGTGTTTTTACATAATAGTTATGGAGGTAAGTTGACTGAATGGATCCAAGGTCCACGTCTTGGAATGGCTTGGATAAACCCAATTTTTCAAGCGTTGGCAGCATGGATTACGATGATTTCTTTGCTACCAGTGGAAGCATCACAGTTAGCAGTTGTGATTGTTTCTGGACTAGTGATGCTAATTTTTTTCATTTGGGTTGTACCAATTTTGGTGCGTGGAATTAAAGTTTATTTTAAAGAACCACAAACCCGTTTGATGGTTCAGGTGTTTGCTGGTTTAGTTGTTGGGGCTATAGTTTTATTTTTTATTTTTACTTACTTTTTTGGTATTGACCTGACACGAGGCGCTCGTTACAACTTTGTTTACTTTCCTGCTGTGATAGTCTTAGTTGGGGCAAGTCTGGCAGTTTGTTGGCGTCATCCCATTTTGGAAAAAGGGAGATGGGGAATAAATGGCAAAAAAGCTGTGATCATCATTTTGTCGATGGGATTGGCGAGTGCTATCACTGTTGTCTGCAATTTGGGCTATCAAAAATACTACCGTCCAGACTTATTTGTACAACTTATTGAACAAACATCTTATGTCCCTGTCTTGATCACCACAACTCAGAAAACTCACGTACAAATTGGGGAAATGATGGGAATAGCCAGGGAATATAAAATACAAAATTCCAAATCCCCATCACCCCTATTTTTCCTGGCTCATCAAAATAAAGACCCCAAGACTTCAACCTCTGCTCTACAAAATACATTAAAGACACTACCACGTCCTTTTGACTTATGGTTAGTAAACTTTTATGCCCCTCAACCGGAGGAAGTCAAAAATTGTCTTGCTAACACAAAATCTTTAAGCGCAGTAGACGGTTACGGATACAAACTGTATCATTGTGCTGATTAAGTCATCAGTGAAGTAGCTATGATTTAATTTTCTAAACTACTGCTCAAAACTTTCTGGAACACTGACTGATGACAAACCAGCGATCGCTCGTAAATTTTGGCTACGAATCAACTCAGTAAACTCTAATCCAGAACGCCCTTCAATTTTTGCCACTCCTTCAATAGCAGATAACAGGTGTTGTGCGGCTTCAGGTTCTGAGTAACCCCGTCGTTGTGCGACACGAATGGCGGCTTGATCAGCGTCTAACTCTGTTTGCTGGGATCGGTTCGTTCGCCAAATGCGAACCATAGCCAGCGTAGTTAATCCACCAGCGACAACTATACCAACTGGATCTGCTTGGGCTGATTCTACAAAAGTACCCAAAACACCAGCGATCGCCATACCCTGATAAATGTCAGGTTTAAACCACTTGACTCCTATTAACCAACTAACAGTCCGCAATAGTAACAAATCGCGTTGCGCTTTTGTCAGGCGACGCCATAAATCAAAGTTAATATAGATTGGTCGTTCCCGATTCCAAGGTAATGGAAATGTTGCGTCAATAACTTTTGCCTGTTCGGGCTTGATAACGATTTTTGTCATCATTCGACCAGAAGCAGGCATTACATCTAGCAAACGGCGAATTTCAACGTTTGTTTCCATGTTAATATCAGCTTTCATACAATTTTTAATATATGCTTATGCTTAGAATACCTGGTTTATGGACTTTCCATGTAGTCATTCATAATTGATACAATTAATGACAAATGACTTATAACTAATGAATATAGATGCTTTTGCTGCAACTCCACCTGAATGGACAAACACAGGAATTCATGCTTATGAATTTTGCTGTCCTAGCTGTCACTCTAGTAGCTTAGAAGCTGTACAAGTCTGGATAAATCGTCGTTCGCCTGTGATGACGGAAAACTATCGTCGCAAATGGCAGGAGTTTTACCAGTGTCATTGTGGTTGCGTATGGTGGGCTTGGAGTAGCGATCGCCCTAAAGTCAAGCGTCCTTCGGACGATGATTCCTCCGAAACTGATTCTCCAGCAAATTTCGACGATCAATAAACTTCCTGTAAATTATCTGCGTTTATTCGCCCACGTCCATCTACGGTTATAAAAACCCCTAAACCGGATTTTTGCAAGAAATGCAACACTCATCAGTTGAGTCACACAAAAAAAGCCTGCGTAAGCAGGCTTTTTTCACATAACCCCACCCAAAGGGATGAGAGTTACCATAAAAATAACTTTAGAAAGTAAAGGTGGTACGCAGTGTACCTACATATTCGGTGTCGTTGTTGTTGTTATGTTCTGGGTTGAAGATCACCAACACACCAGGGGTGACAGCAATGTTGTCACTCAGTTGCAGTCTGTACAGTGCCTCTAAGTGATATGATGTGTCTCTGTCACGACGATTACCGGCTGCTGTGAATTCGTTACCAGTCAGTTTAGGTGGCTGACCAAAGACAAAAGCAAGCACGCTACCTGGTCTGCCAAAGTCTTTGAAAGAGGCGGTAGCACCCCAGTACTCAGCGTATGCATTGGCACCATTTGCAATACCGCCCTTAGCTTCTGCTTCAGTGTAACCATACCAACCACCAAGCGTGATCTTTGGACCTAGTCTGAACGATGCTTCTGCGCCATAGTTGTCAGCACTTAAGGCTCCGCCGTTAAAGGGGTTATTAGCATAGCTACTACCAGTAGCATCAAAAAGGCTGATATTTGTCTTATTCTGATAGGTGCGAGCGTACGTCAAACCGATGTTGAGTGCTTGAGTCGGCTGGAAGGATACCTGACCCAAAGCCGCATAGCTACCATCGAAAAGACCAAACCCATCCCTAGGGTCATTTGCAGTGATACCAGGTCCACCTGCTACATAAGCTGCAGATACAGTGATAGGTCCTTTGGGATTCAAGGTAAGTGTTGCACCTGAACCACCATTACCTTGGCGGTAAATGGGGCTGAAACGACCGTAGCGGGAAATAGCGCCTCTACCAGAGCTCGCGAGGTCTGGGTTAAAGGTGTTGACGTTTTCGTATAACTCAGCACCAAATGCATCAATTTTGATACGAGCAGCGCTGCCTAGGTTGAAAGCATAGTTGAGTTTGTCGAGTTCAATGTCGTTGGAACCTATAGTAGTACCTCGACCAGAGCCAGACCCCCTATCTCCGTCAAAGCTTAAACGGGTCATGTTCGTACCCGTTAGGTTGGGTCTGGTGTTATTTGTAGCTGTGCTTCCAGCGTCATATATAGGAGTGTTGCGAGCTTGCAAACGTGTTTGCAACTGGTCTGAACCAAAGAAGCTGGTGAGCAAGTTCAAACGAACTCGGTCGGAAAAAATGACGTTTTCTCGCAACTCGGGAGCCGTTGCTGTGTTACCTCCAGAAGGAACAGCCACCTTAGCACTACCAAAAGCGTCAGATAAGTTGAAAATCGCTTCACCAACCAGTTTTGTTGTGGTAGAGAATTGATTTGCTTCCAACTCAGCAGTGCGAGCTTCTAAGGTATCGACACGACCGCGCAGGGTAGCCAATTCAGCAGAAAACTCTTCTTGCAAACGCTGCAAAGTAGCTAGGTCTTCTTTCCTGACTAAGTCAGCAGTTGCTGTTGCAATCAGTTCATTCACCCGATCCAAGCACGCGTTCAAACCTGCGGCAAACTCATAACGGGTCAAAGCGCGGTTACCGCGATAAGTACCATTGGGATAACCCGCAATACAGCCGTAGCGCTCTACCAGAGACTGCAATGCTTGGAATGCCCAATCTGTTGGCTGTACGTCGGAAAATTGGGATACAGATGTTACTTGACCAATGTTATCTGATTGTTGTGATGTCAGCTGAGAGACGGGAGTCACCTGTTCGTTGACTTCTCCAGCCATAGCGCTATTTGCTGCGAAAAATGTTGCCGCTATAACAACTGGGCTTAACCTTAGAATTTTTTTAGATAGTTTCTTCATGGTTTATGTCTCACTCACACCTACCGACTGAATTATGGTACGATTCCCTAATGCGGATATTTTTTTTGGGAATTTACTAATGACTTTCTGTCAGAATTGTACCAGATGTTAATGGTGACTAACACACAATTAATCACCACTTTTTTACTACAGACTATTTGGATTCCTTATTTGATGAACATAGAATGACACGACGTTTGTGACGTATCAAGGTTCCCTCTTCCTCAAACTGCTGAAGCAGACGAGTCACAGTTACCCGTGTTGTATTTAACACTTCTGCCATCTCCTGATGAGTGACATTCAGATCGATGAGTTTTCCTTGCTCCACATCGCGGCCAAACTTTGCACTAAGCCAACTAAGGAATTGCCATAAACGCAAGCAAATGGGCTTACGATGTACAATGCTAAGTAACTCTTCTGCTTGTTGAATGTGAGATAATAAGGCGTTTACATCCTGACTCCACAAGTGAGGTGGTAGTGCGGTCACTTCTACGCTAGTTAAGCATTCAATTTGGTAAGGCTTGACTCTAGACAAAGGATAGCCAATCAAATCCCCAGTTCCCCAATAACCCAAAGTGATAAACGTTCCATCTTCACTCCAGGTTAAAGTCCGAACTGCTCCGCGCTCAATCCGCCACAGTACGTCATTACGCGCTGGAAGGATTTCGCGACGTGTAAATAATCGTTGTGGCAGTTGTCCAGTAGAGGAAGAATTATGAGACTGGGCAGAATTATGAGAACGACTTGTGGAATACATCATGGGGTTTTGTCAAGTAAAACTAATTGAGCATCGACTGAGAGGTTATTGGAGCCATCCCGAGGATTCGGCATCTAGCATTCCCTTGTAGAGAAATTGATTCAGGTTATCATACCCGTGCTCCTTGCTATCATGCTCTACCAAATGAGAATCTTTAGCACTTGAGAGACTCTGGGGATTTCATGCCGTAAGTTGGTTGACTATAATAGAGAAAGTGATTTAGTGACTAACAATCAAACTCTATAAATTGCTGGGAGCACGCTTACCAGCAACTGAACGGATGGCTGTGTGGTAGGTGTATTAGAAAAAGTAATACGGTGAAGTTAGGTTTAGAGTTTGTACTCATTGTCTGAGCATAGAATCATTGTCGTGTAAAGTCGATTCTTTGCGTTATTTTTTTTATAAAGATTTATTTAGAAATGCTAGAAATTGCAGATTTACGTGTATAAAAAATCATTTTTCTTGAAAGCAAAATAAAAGCTTGCAGCAAAGTATAGTAGCTTTTACTGAATACTTTGTCAAGACACCTGGGATTTAGGAACAGCGACGAGTGCGGGTTTTGGCGGATAATCAAGTTTCTTGCTGGATTAATTGGAACCAACTGGAATCTGAGGATATTGTAAAAAATCTTTACCTATTGTGGTGATGATGATCAATGCCTCTTTGCCTAGATTATGATTCCGTTTATCTCCCAAAGACCTTTGGGCATTTTGGTTATAACTTTTACTAATACCGTTTCACTTTAAAGTTGATACAAATAGAGAGCAGCTCTGAGCAGAGAGAAAGAATTAAAGACCAATAATTGGCGTCAGCGACTTACTGGGATGAATTCTACGTTGCAATACAGTCAAGAAGAAGGGGTGTAAGGGTATAAGGGTGTAGGGGAGCCACTGCCCTATGGCTAACGCCACGCCTTAAGGCTATCGGGGAGAACCTCCGGTTCCGCTGCGCTAACGCAGTCGCCTACGGAGGGAGACCCTCCTGCAGCGCTGTCTCACCGTGCGCGGGTTAAGCGCGTTGAGGCATGTGGCGTGAGCTAGTACTGACCCCTTACACCCTTACACCCCCACTCCCCTACACCCTTAGTTTTGGTCAAAAGCGCTACATTTCAACTTCTCATCTCACCCCATAAGCAGGAGCAGGAAAAACTTTTGCCTGCTTCGACGTAACATAGACACGCTGCTCTTCCTTAAGGTTGAGCTTATTAAACTGGTCACGACTGAGGAAAGCGTTTACTGTTTCTCCAGACTTGAGAACCAACTCAACCCGAATTTCCCATCCTAAGTTAAGAATGCGCAATACCTTGGCGGGTGTTGCATCCTCACTAGGATTAGTTTGAATCAAAACGTCATGAGGACGCAAAAAGATTTGCTCGTTTGTTCGAGAATTCAAATCCCTATCTGGTAAAACACCAGAAGTAGGTGGAAGAACATTCACTGGACCAATAAAGCTCATGACAAAAGGTGTTGCAGGGTGATCATAAATCTCACCAGAGGTACCAACTTGCTCTACCCGACCTTGATTCATCACCACAATTTGGTCTGCAACTTCCATTGCTTCTTCTTGGTCGTGGGTGACAAGTACAGTTGTTACATGAACATCTTCATGCAGTTTTCGTAAGCTCGCCCTTAATTCCTTACGGACTTTAGCATCTAACGCTCCAAAAGGTTCATCCAACAGCAATATTCTCGGCTGAACCGCCAATGCTCTTGCTAGCGCCACCCGTTGACGTTGACCTCCAGAGAGTTGGGAGGGATAGCGATCGCCAAATCCCTGCAACCTAACTAACTCCAGAAGTTCTTCAACTCGCGGCCCAATTCTATTTTTGGCAAACTTGCGGATTTCCAACGGAAAAGCAATATTCTGCCGCACCGTCAAGTGCTTAAACAGAGCATAATGCTGAAACACGAAGCCTATTTGACGTTCTTGCACCGATTTGTATGTTGCATCTTCACCAATTAGCCAGATCTGACCAGAATTAGGAACTTCTAACCCCGCAATCATCCGCAAAAGCGTTGATTTTCCAGATCCTGATGGTCCTAACAGCGCTACAAGAGAACCTGTTGGAATTTCTAAACTGACGTTATCAACAGCAAGGAAAGAGCCAAACTGCCTAGTTACATTCTCAACAACAATGCCCATAGTAAGATCCTTCAATAAACTGATATTGTAAAAAAGTACGGCTTGTCTATCGAATAAACGAGATTAAGATGACAGTGTCTATTTCATCACGTTTTCAAAATCCTCCTGAACAAAACATCAAACTTAGCTTTAAGGCCCGTTCATTCTTACCCCTGAAGCACAATAGTTTGTTGAAAATTGAAACAGGAGTTGTGCGAATTGTCACTTGGCATGAAGATGGTACGCTTGTGACTTTGGGTATTTGGGGACCTAGAGATATTGTTGGTCAAGCGTTTTCTAAAATTGAACCATATCAGATTGAGTGTCTGACAAAAGTAGAGGTAACAATAATACCTTTAGAAGGGTGGTTTCCATTCACGGATGTTATGCTTGCTCACATTCAACAGGCAGAAGAATTGATGGTTATTCGTAGCCATAAAACAGTGGAAGTCATGCTTATTAAACTCTTAGGTTGGTTAGCAAAAAAATTTGGTCGAGAAGTAAAAAGTGGACATCTCATTGACTTGCGCCTAACTCATCAAGATATTGCTGATATGCTTAATTCAACTCGCGTGACAATCACTCGCGTCCTCACTCAATTAGAGGAACAGGGGTTGATTCATCGTCTTCCCCTGCATCGGATTGTCTTGAAAGAAGAAGAACTTTGGCACTATGAAATATAGCTGCGCACGCGTCAGCAAGACCAGCCATCTTCTTCAGTGTTTGGCTTACCTACAATTTTTATATTTAAAGATTCCAGGTAAGCTAAACCATGTCTAATTTGTGGTATTGTCCCACGAAGTTCCAGGTCAAAGCGTCCTTCTCCATTGGTTTGTTTTTCTAGCATTGCGCCCGTAATATTAACGATTAAACCATGAATAGCAATCAGCCGAGAAATCACAGGTTCTTGTTGGTAATGTCCGGGAATATGCAGGCGTAAGCGAATTTTTGTGATCTTACTGCTTTGAAAGGTTGATCCAATCATAGTTATTCATAATTCGTAATTAATAACTTTTAGTTCATCATGAGATTTATTACAAAAATCTGATTTAAGGATATTTGAAACCATAGCTCTGCCCAGATGTACGCAGAGCAATACAGAGAAATTATCTATGTGTATCTGTATTGCTCTGTGGTTTCAGAAAAAGTTGACTTTTGTAAGAGACTTAATGAGGTCTATTAACTTAGTCATTACAAATTACGAATGAGTCATTACCAACTCCCCGTATCGATGTCATGCCAAATTTCTAGATTCAAGTCATTGATGTAAGTCAAGGCACTATCAATTTGTGCAGAAGTTCCTTGTAAATCTAGGTCAAACCAACCATCTCCAATACCATTGGAACCCAACATAGCAGCGGTGATATTCACAATGAGACCATAGTCTGAGACCAAGCGAGAAATGACAGGTTCTTGGTGATAGTCTTTTGGAATTCTGATCCGAATTCGTTTGTGGGTGAGTTGATTGTCTGCAACCATAGCTGAATTTACCGCCTTACTAGACATCTGCTTTAATGTTTCACATTTGTTTTCTTACCTGTATTCCGTTCCACAATCTCCTTCACCACCAAAGTCACGACTGCAAGCAGCCCTAACAAGACAGCAGCAGAGAACGCTGCTTCAGTTTGATACTGTTTGTAGGAATCCTCTATAAATAAAGGTAAGCTCTGAGTTTTGCCTGCAATGTTTCCAGAGACTACCGAAACAGCACCAAATTCACCCATTGCTCTGGCGTTGGTTAACAGTAAGCCGTAAAGTAAACCCCAACGGATATTTGGCAAGGTGATGCGCCAAAATATCTGCCAATCTTTTGCACCTAGTGTTCTGGCTGCTTCTTCTTGGTCACTACCTAACTCCTCTAGAACGGGAATAACTTCACGCGCGACAAAGGGCATACTCACGAAAGCTGTCGCCAGCACCATGCCCGGAAAAGCGAATATGACTTTGAAATCCAGTGCTCCTAAGAGCGAACCGAACCAGCCATTACGCCCATAGAGTAGCACAACCATCAACCCTGCAACCACAGGTGAGATGGAAAATGGCAGGTCAATAATGCTTAAAAGAAGAGCACGACCTGGGAACTGGCGGCGGGCGATCGCCCAAGCTGCGCACAAACCAAATACTGTATTTATAGGTACTGTGATCACAGCCAAAACTAGTGTCAACCAAGCTGCATGAAGAAAATTGGGTGCGCTGAGGTTAGAAAAGAATGCACCAATCCCACCTTTAAAAGCTTGGACGAAGACATTGAGGGCAGGAATATATATCACCAAAGCTAAATACAACACTGCGATCGCAATCAAAATGACTGGCGCAATATTTCTTGGTTTGACACGCTTTTGAGTATCTGGTTCTGCTCCTGTCGTTGAATGAAAATGTGGTTGTGGAAAATCATCACTTTGCGTCATATCTTCGTCCCCAAGCTTGTAAAAGATTAATTCCCAGCAGCATTACCAACGAAATTGCTAGTAACACCACGCCGATAACGGTGGCTCCAGAATAGTCATACTGCTCTAACCGCTGGAAAATAAGCACAGGTGCAATTAAGTCATTGAAGGGAGTGTTGGAGGCTACAATGACAGTCGAGCCATACTCCCCGACTGCACGCGAGAAACCCAAGGCAACACCTGTCAATATCGAGGGAAATAACGGTGGTAGAATAACCTTCCAGAAAGTTTGCGACTCAGATGCACCCAAGCTCCAAGCTGCTTCTTCAGTTTCCTTTTCCATTTCTAGCAGTACAGGTTGCACTGTTCTAACTATAAAAGGTAAGGATATAAATATCATTGCCACTGCTACACCTAAGCGAGTGAAAGCAACCTTAATCCCAAATGGTGCAAGTATTGAGCCAATCCAGCCATTGTCGCTGTAAACTGTCGCTAAAGTTAGCCCTGCCACCGCAGTTGGTAACGCAAACGGTAAATCCACAGTGGCATCAAGCAAACGCTTAAAAGGAAAATCATAGCGGACAAACACCCAAGCAATAAGTGTGCCAAAGACACCATTGATGAGACCTGCTGCTAGCGCTGTTAAAAAAGTGACTTGGTATGTCGAGATCGCAATTTCACTGGTGGCAATTTCCCAAAACTTAGCCGGAGGTTCGGTACCTGCTTTCAGTAACATCGCAGTCACTGGTAAAAACAACATTACAGCTAAGTACAAGAAAGTAATTCGCCATGTCCAGGGAAGCTTAGCCAAACCAACCAGGTAGCTCTTCCAACCTGGAGGTTTTCGACGAACCTGTTTTTCCTGTGAAGATGATGGAGGTGAAGATATAGTCATAAGCAGTGAGTGAGAAAGTAGGGGAACTTGGGGGAGATAGGGGAGCAGGGGAAGTGGGGGAAGATGAGGGAGTCATTAGTCGTTAGTAGTGACTAATGACTAATGACTAATGACTATTTATTTTTTTGCTTGAATTTGGTCAAAAACAGCTCCATCGTCGAAGAATTTCTTTTGGATTTGATCCCAACCGCCATAATCTTGAACTGTACCTAGACTTTTGACCTTGGGATATTTGCTTGCAAGTTCCTTGGTCTGTGGAGTTTCTTCTATAGGTCGGAATCCCACTTTGGCAAATTCCTGCTGTGCTTCTGGAGTGTACAGGTATTTGACAAAAGCTTCAGCAACTTCCCGATTTCGGTGTTTATCGACGTTCTGATCTACAATTGCGATTGGATTGTCGATGGAGACGTTTACATCAGGAATGACGTAATCTACTTTTTCGCCCTTTTGTTGCGCAAGAATAATCTCGTTTTCGTAGTTGATTAGCGCATCCCCTTGACCCCGCCCCCTTGACCCCGCTTAGCAAAGATATCAGTTGCTTCACGAGCATCTTTTGTTAAAATAGGCACATTTTTGTAAACCTTGGTCACAAATTCTAGCGCTTTTTGATCTCCTCCTCCTGTTTTCGCGACTGAATTCCAAAGCGCGAGGAAGTTCCAACGAGCGATACCAGAGGTTTTGGGGTCAGCGGTAATTAACTTTACATTATCCTTTGCCAAATCTGCCCAAGTTTTGATACCTTTTGGATTGCCTGAGCGAGTGACTAATGCAGCAACAGATTTGGAGACAATGCCATTATTGGGAAATTCTTTCTCCCATCCTGGCTCAATTAACTTAGCCTTCTGAATTTTGTCTACGTCTAACCCAAGTGCTAGGTGAACAACATCTGCTTCTAAACCATCAATCACAGCACGAGTTTGAGAACCAGAACCCCCATAGCTTTGGTCAAAAGAGACATTTTGATTATGTTCTTTCTTCCACTGTTCGACAAATTTTGGAATAATAGCGTCGTGAGCTGCTTTTGTGACGGCAAAAGAAACAAGAGTTAATCTCACATCTTGCTTGTTGGCTGCTACAGGAGTTGCAGTGGAACCACCTGCATCAGTGCTAGTGGAGGAATTACTTGCACCATTACCAGAGCAAGCAGCGATCGCTACACTCAAACTGACTCCCACCAAAAACAGCGATAGAAAGCCTTTTATAGAATTAAACCTAAATTTATTAACTATTTTTAAGAATATTTGCTTTGATTCTAAGATCTGCTGCCAAAAACTCATATTGTTTTTCCCTGACATTTTACGGCATAGCGCTAACTTAACCGTATTTATAGCTCATTGTGAGAGATAATACATAGAATTTGCCGAAAATGCAAGAGAAATTCATCACTTCTTGATAAGAAAAGTGGAAGTTTTTGGGAGCTATTGCTATAGAAACTGTTGTAGAAACCAGCTATGGAAACTTATGGGGTAACCCATCTTCAAAGATTAGCAGTTCTCCGGGGAGGATTTGCGTCCAGACTTCGTTGTCAGTCAGAGGAGTGGTGGCGATGACAGCAACGCGATCGCTCGGACTGGTCAATTCACTAAAATCAACAGTTACGTCTTGGTCAATTAAATGAGCAGCCGCAAAGGGCGCTTGACGTACGATGTAGCTGAGTTTTGTTGAGCAGTGAGCAAAAAAGTGTTCGCCATCCGAAAGTAAGTAGTTAAAAATACCTTTTTCTGATATATCCTGAGTGATTTCCGTGAGGACTGACGTTAGTTTCTCCAAGGGAGGCTTGTGTTGAGGGAAACATTCTCGTAATCTTTCCAGTATCAGACAAAAAGCTTTTTCACTATCGGTGTTGCCTACAGGTTGAAAAAAATTAAAGTCCTTAGGATCAAAACCTGGCAAATCTCCATTGTGGGCAAACACCCAGTATTTTCCCCACAGTTCACGACGGAAGGGATGGCAGTTTTCCAAAGCAACTTTGCCTTGAGTCGCTTTGCGGATATGGGCAATCACGTGAGTGGAGTGGATAGGGTAGTGTCGCACAAACTCAGCTACGGGAGAGAAAACAGAGGGTTTGGCATCTAAAAAAAATCGGCATCCTTTCCCTTCAAAGAAAGCAATGCCCCAACCATCACGATGGTCGTCAGTTTTGCCTCCCCGCGTCGAAAAGCCCTCAAAAGAAAAGCAAATATCAGTTGGTACATTACAATTCATTCCCAGCAGTTGGCACATGGATGTTGAAACTCTGAATTTTAGACTAGTGGCTGGGATCAAGATAATCCAGAATCGCTCAATTGATCTGGTACGAATGTTTCATTCCACAAAAATTCACTCTTCAGTTCTATAGGAACGCTTCACGGGCAGCGATTGCAACCCGTTACGAATCACTCTTGAAGGAGTGTTAGCGTAGGTCGCCCGCCGTAGGCTGGGAAAGAGGGAAGGAGGGTTGGGCTAATAAAGCGCGAAAAACTGCGGTGCCTCCGTAAGATGCCCCATAAAGAAGAAGGGGTGTAAGGCTGTAAGGGTGTAGGGGGGGAGCAATCGGTTGGGGTTTTAGACCCCAACCGTCTTGTTGACAACCCCCTAGTGGGAACGGCCACGCCTTACGGTGAGTCCAGCGCTGCGGGAGGGTCTCCCTCCGGAGCCACTTCTGTGCGGGGGTTCCCCCCGTTGAAGAATGTGGCGTCAGGCGACTGGGGAACCCGGAGGGCTATCGGGGAGAACCTCCGGTTCCGCTGCGAAGAGCGCAGTCACGCCCGAGAGCGGGAGAGCCGTCATTCGCGCTGTCTCACCAGAACAAGCGTGAGGGAGACCCTCATCAAGTACTGGCTCCCGTAAAAGACGGTGGGGTTTTAAACCCCATTGCGCAAGAGGGCGGGGTGTACATTTTCAAGTCTTTCCCCTACACCCCTACACCCAGGAGCGAAGCGATAAAAAGTTATTCTTTTTGTATACCACTTGACCATTGGGGCGATTTTTCCGCTTAAACGTTAGCTCTAAACCCGTTACTTGTAATACAGCACTGCAGTTTTTCAGGGTTTGGTGAAACGGGAGTGAAATCAATTGAAAAACGCTGTTAGTCAGGGAACTAGCCTGTAGTACTGAGTTGCTCACACTTGGTCTTAAAAACTGATTTCTGTGAATCGCGAGTTATGGCTAGCACAGGTACTTGATTTTTTAATCAGTCTATGGAATTGTATTATATCAAGAAACACTTTTCCCAATCAAATAACCGTATTTTTATTTCTGGAGCAATTTTCAATAATGGATCTAATCAAAACTTTGAAGTCTTGTTCACAACCGTGGCAAAAGTCTTCAACCCGTGCCCGTACCCTGTTCATTGCTGCTGGTTTAAGCGTTGGTGCGATCGTACCCGTCTATGCAGGAGCGACTCTACAAAACCCAACTTCTAGCACTAAGCCTGAACTCATCAGTCAGAACCAAAAACCACTTGAATTAACTCTGGTTTCCTACGCTGTGACCAAAGAGGCTTACTCAAAAATCATTCCACTATTTGTTAAAAAGTGGAAGCAAGAGCGTAAACAGGACGTCACTTTTCGGGAGAGTTACGGTGGTTCTGGTTCCCAAACACGAGCAGTCATTGATGGTTTGGAAGCAGATGTAGTAGCGCTGGCGTTAGGACAAGACGTGAACCAAATCCAGAAGGCAGGGCTAATCGGTTCAGGCTGGGAAAAAAAGGCTCCTAACAATGCGATCGTCACTAAGTCGGTGGTTGCGTTGGTGACTCGTAAAGGCAATCCTAAACAAATTCGTGATTGGAACGACTTGGTTAAACCAGGAGTCAGCGTCATAACTGCCAATCCCAAAACTTCTGGAGGTGCCCGTTGGAACTTCTTGGGACTGTGGGGTTCAGTAACTCAATCTGGAGGAAATGACACAAAAGCCCTGGATTATGTCTCTAAGGTTTACAAAAATACCCCTGTGCTGCCAAAGGATGCGCGGGAAGCCAGTGATACCTTCTACAAGCGAAATCAAGGCGATGTATTGTTGAACTATGAAAATGAGGAGATCCTAGCTAAACAGAAAGGTGAATCTGACAATACTGTGGTGATTCCTCAAGTCAACGTTTCCATTGACGCCCCAGTTGCTGTGGTAGACAAGGTGGTGGATAAACGCGGTACTCGGCAAGTTGCAGAAGCTTTTGTCAAGTTCCTCTTCACACCAGAAGCACAACGGGAATTTACTAAAGTTGGGTTTCGCTCTGTTAACTCTACAGTAGCTGGCGAAACACAGAAACAGTTTCCGAAGGTTGGCAAACTCTACACAGTTTCAAACTTCGGTGGCTGGGACGCAGTTCAGAAGAAGTTTTTTGCAGATGGAACTGTTTTTGACAAGATTCAGGGAGGAAGACGCTAAAAAATAATACGGTTCAGTTAGTAGCTGTGAGCTTATCTGAACCGTATTGCTCTAAAAAAAGCTTCGTTGGGTAAGAGTGTCAGAGAAAATAATTCACCCTATGGCTAACGCCACGCCTTACGGTGAGTCCAGCGCTGCGGGAGGGTC
>NZ_JCACKO010000076.1:0-23419 GCF_059505445.1 Brasilonema angustatum
CTGTTCCCTGTTCCCTGTTCCCTGTTCCCTGTTCCCTGTTCCCTGTTCCCTGTTCACTGTTCACTGATCTTGACTCGCTGCCATTGCTCGAATGATGTCACCACGAGTGAGGATACCAATAACTTGGCTCTCGCTGTCAAGTACTGGTAGGCGGTGGATGTTGCGATCGTGCATGAGTTTAGCGGCTTCTGTGACTGTTTTGTCAGGATCAATAGTGATCGGGTTTTTGCTCATGACTTCGCCAACAGTTTGCCCAAGTGCTTTGTGCAAGTCACGTTCGTAATCTCCAGGATTTTCCAAATAAATGACGCTATCAAGAAACATAATGTAAGCCGGAGGGGTTACACCAGTTTGTTGCCACATTAAGTCCGTTTCTGAGATAATACCGACTAACTTCCCAGCGTCATTCACAACTGGTAGTCCACTAATGCGTCGTTCTGCCAGGATTTTAATCGCTTCCTGTAGAGGAGTTTCTAGTTGGACGACGATTGGATCACGGCTCATGATGTCGGCAACTGTTTTAGGCATTGGCTTGCTGTCACTTTTTATTAATCTACCTGGTTTATTGTAAAGAATTGTGGGTGTTAAGCTTATCACGTTAATACATTGTTACTTATCGGGAAGTAGAGGAAGAAGAATAATTACTCAAATTCCGTCTCACAAAAGACTTGTAACAACTCAACACAGTTAGCAATTGCTCCTAAATGGGCGATTTCGTATCCGTGGGTGTTCTGTGTCGGAAATGCCAAACACGCAGCGCGAGCAACATGACCAAATTTCATCGCAATAGAAGCATCACTACCAAAACTACTGATTGTTGCTAGCTGTACTGACATATCTAGTTGCTTGGCGCAGTGACGCAGTTGTCCATTTAACGTTTCATCGTAAATTCCATACCCATCTTGAGAAAGTATCACAGGGCTTTCCCCGTCTTCAATAGGATATTCTGATGAGAGAGGACAAATTTCCAAAGCAATCAAAGCATCTAAGCGCTGGTTTTGAGTAAAGAAAAGTGCTCCAATTGCTCCCACTTCTTCTTTTGCTGATGCGACTAGATACACATCGACTGGTGGCTGTTTTACCTTTTCGGCAAGTGCTAATAAAATAGCAACAGAAGCTTTGTTATCCAAGGTGTAACTGGCAATGTAGTCGTTTAACCGTGTTGGACGTTTTCGATGCTTGCCGACAACCATTCTGGTACCTGGTCGAATACCAGCTGCTTCCAATTCGGTTGTGGTACATTTTGTTTCTATCCAGGCATTTTCCCATTTAACAGGCGTGTCTTCCTGCTGGACTTTTTGGGGTGATTCGTGGGAAACGTGACGGGAACCAAAACTGAGAATGCCGCTGAGTGTTGCGTTATCTCCTAGTAAATCTACCACTCCTTCGCCATAAACCCACGGAAATGAGCCGCCTAGCCTGCGAACTTCGACTCGACCTTTTTCGCCAACTGTTTTCACAATTGCGCCTATTTCATCTTTGTGAGCAGTAATGGCAATCTGTCTAGTGGAATCTAGCCCTTGAATTTTAGCAATGATATTGTCAGCGCGATCATGCCATACTTCCACTCCTAGTGCCGCAAATTGCTGTATCAAGAATTGGTTAATTTCTGTTTCTGCACCACTGGGAGAATGATGCATGACTAATTCTTCAATTGTGTGAAATAAGTGGTCGTAGTTGCACATCGTTATTTTAACTAGGTACTTTACTCAATTAAGAACTGCTATAAATAGTAGGCAAAAGCCCAAATTTATACAATTCAACAAGCACAAATGTATCACCAACAACGCCAAAGTTTGCTTTTCACTCTTTCGGCTATACTGACTGGAGCAACTCTTTTAGCTGGAGTTGGAATCTACGTAGTGCTCAAAGGCGTGGAAAGACCAATAGCAGTACCTAACCAAACAGTTAGCACAGAAGAAGACATAACACAAGCACCTGTCGATACATTAACTCCGCCTCCACAAGACACATTGGTTTCATCACCACAAGACACACCAGTCGTAGCAATTCAAGAACAGCGAAACGAACTAGGGAAAAATCTTGGTGGTGTTGATTGGCAAGGAAAGGACTTACGCACGATGAAGCTGCGTAATGCTAACTTAGGTGGTGCGAATCTTGCAAACACTACCTTGAGTGGTGTTGACTTGAGTGGAGCTACCTTGAGTGGTGCAAATCTTGCAAATGCTAATTTAAGTGGTGTGAATTTGAGCAGTGCTAATCTTAGTGGTGCAATTCTTGAAAATGCGAATCTGAGCAGTGCTAATCTCAGTCGCGCCGACTTGAGGGGTGCCAATCTTGATCATACTAACCTAGAGGGAGCTCTTTTAAGAGGAACTCTTCTAGAAGGTGTAAACCTGAGCAACACAATTATGCCTTAGGGAGTTGGCTCTAGGTAAGCGACTCACGTACATGATACAATATAAGTGACGATCATCACTTCAATAATTGATACTTATCACTTTCCCCAAATTTGTTTATCTCTTAGTTTGGGAGGGAAGACAAATCATTCTTGTATTTAGACTACAAGTATTGATTTCTTACTTGGCAGTTGTGAGGAATAACTTATGCGAGAAAAACTATTGCTAGCTGTTACTCTGACATTTGCCTTGAGTTTGTTTACAGAACTGAACTGGTTTTCTTCAGCCCGTACAGCCACAAACAGGACAAATTCTGATTTATCAGCTTTCACTGTTACTTTACGTCAATAACAAGAATTATACGCCATAGCAACAGTGATATGACTAGGAAAATAAAAAAATATAAAAAGATATGTGTATGGAAACACTGAGCCTTCAGGCAAAGACATTGCGACGCCAATAATGAAAAGCCGAATTTTAGCCACCAGCGTATTTTTCACGCTTATCGGCTTAAATCAGACAGTTCTAGCAGCAAATCTGGAACATGTCAGACAGTTACTAGCAAGCAAACAGTGTCAAAACTGTGATTTAGCCGGGGCTGGTTTGGTGATGGCTGATTTATCAGGAGCGGATTTAACTAAAGCCAATCTTGCAGGTGCGAATCTCAGCCGCGCTAACTTGAGTGGTGCTAACTTGAGGGGTGCAAACTTGAGTGGTGTTGGTTTATTTGGTGCTAACCTCACGGGAGCCAATCTCAGTGGGGCAAATTTGCAGAATGCTGATTTGCGACATACCTATTTAGTTAACGCTCAATTAGATGGTGTGAATCTTAATGGGATTAATTTGCAAGGAGCAATCGGCATACCATCGCAAATTGCTACACATGAGAAATTTTATGCTTGGGGTGTTACCGAAGCACAAAAAGGCAATCAACAGCAAGCAATTGATTATTTCAATCAGGCTATTGTCATGAACCCTGATTATGCAGGTGCTTATCTAGCTCGTGGTGTTGCTCGTTACCAAATACTTGATCGACAAGGTGCATTTCAAGACGCCCAAGTTGCTGAAAAATTATTTATATCCCAAAACAATAGCAGTGGAATACAAACAGCACAAGCTTTTATCAAAGAACTGCAAACACCTTACGAAACTAAGGTAAAACCTGCCAAACCTGATTTCATTGATTTTGTAGGAAGTGTTGGCTCTCTACTACTCCAGTTTTTGCCATTTTAGTGATTAGTAGTCGGTGGGTAGTAGTATTTTATCAGTTACCAGTTATCAGTTATCAGTTACCAGTTACTAGTTTTCACTGTTCACTGTTCACTGTTTATTGTTGACTGTTTGAATGACAACTCATCGTTATTACTCATGACTATTTCTAAAGAACTATGGCAAGCAAATCACGACATAGCCCAGGCTTGTCTTGAACATCCCTTTGTCCAAGGTATCGGTGATGGTACTCTTGAGCAGAAAAAATTTGCCTATTATGTCGGACAAGATGCTTTTTTCTTAGAAGCCTTTGCTCGTGCTTACAGCATAGCTGCAGCTAAAGCACCAGATTTCTCAGTCTTTACGACATTTCACTCCTTAGCTGATGGAGTTTTACAAGAACTGAAACTTCATGAGGGTTATGCAGCAAAGTGGGGAGTCAGTTTACATTCTGTGGAACCTGGAGTGACTACCCGTCGCTATACCGACTTTTTGTTAGCAACAGCTTGGAGTGCTGATGTGGGTTTAACTGCTACAGCTATGTCTCCCTGTATGGGTTTATATGCTTTTTTAGGAAAACAATTGGCTGGTGACAACATACCCAATCATCAATATGCGGATTGGATTCGTACTTATAGCGGCGCAGATTTTCAACCATTAACGCAACAATTAGAAGATTTGGTTGATTCGTATACGAGTGGCACAACTTTGGTAGAGTCAACTTATCGTTATGCCATGTTGTGTGAGCGAGACTTTTTTCAAGCAGCATGGGAATGTTTATAAATCGCCGCTTGTGTTTGCTTCTCTGATTTGTGAAAATTACTTTTTCAGTGAACCGCACCAGGCGCAGAGTAAGCACCACCAGAAGAATAAAGAGAGATTTTCACGTTCCTTGTAGCGTGCCCGTAGGGCTTATGATTTAAGACTGTTATCTCACATCTCATTTCCTATCTCAAGAATCAAGTCAACTGCGTCGTGCTTGGAATTCTATATGAAGCGTAAGAGAACTACACTCATTAATTCAAAAAACTTAACAAACAAGAATGAATGCAAATTGTCTAATATACAACTTTAATTGCTGGTAGTGTTTACGCCCTAACAAACTATTATTTGTGAGTTGTTTACCAATGACTTAGTTTGGATTGTCATCATGATATTTTGTCTATTAATGACAGAATTTGTCACAACTCGACTGGATCACACAATTCACCCAACTTAGTCTGTTCTTTGAGGCACACCGCATGCAAGAAGTATTGTTAAATCGTGCAATGAGCGTTGATGATTTGTTGAAACGCTATCAGACAGGAGAAAGAAATTTCAAAGGTATAAACTTGATAGGTGGTTGCCTAAATGGAATCAATCTCAGCGGAGCAAGTTTAAAAGGAGCTTCTTTAAGTGAAGTTGATTTAAGTAAAGCAAATTTGGTTGGGGTTGACTTGACAGAAGCATCTTTAGTGAGAGCTAACCTTACAGGCGCTAACCTCACAGGAGCGAATCTGAGTGGAGCAAATCTTCATGAAGCAAAGCTCACAGGAGCCATCCTTGATGGAGCAGTTTTGAAAATGGCAGACTTGATAGATGCAGATTTCACCGCTGCAAATCTAGAGGGAGCTAATCTGTACGGCGCACACATGATGGGTACTCTGTTGCAGGGTGCGATTATGCCAGATGGTAAAATCAACAATTAGTTACGGTAGCTATCATAATCAACATTTGTAACCCGTGAACACCGATTCTAAAATGTGCAAGTTAAGAGTTGACGTCAATTGGTAGTGCTTCTCTGATCTTCCATTGGGGGATGCTTGTTTTAACCACAGGTATCTCCTTTATTTTTTATACCCATTCCTACGGATCGCTAACCCTATGCGATACGCCCTTGGCGTCTGCGCTCTGCGCAATCGCCTACTTTAGTCTAGTTCCCGGTGCGAAACTCAGAAGGCTGATTCTATCAAGCATAAAAACCAAGGTTTTGGTTCCTGGAAACATCTTAAATTCGTACCCTTATTTTTTGGAAATTTAGTTTTGCACCGGGAACTAGTCTAAACTCCAGTAATCAAGACATGATATGATATCGTGTTTGTGATTTTCCCAGCTTAGCAATGACTCAAAATGCAGAGCATCAAAAAAATATTTAAGTTTCCACAAATTCTTCTCTTTTTTATTCCTTTTCTACTTCTTATCAGCATCTTTATCATTAACATCCCTGCCCCAAATTATCCCATAACTGGAATAGATTTTATTGGTTCTGCGACTTTTCCCACTGGTTACACTTTCAAAAAAACTCCCATGGGAGGGCTTTCTGGAATAACCTATGATGCCAAAAAACAACTTTATTGCACGATATCTGATGATCGTAGTGAAAAAGCTGCGGCTCGCTTCTACACATTAAGAATTGACCTAAGCAATCAAAAACTAACAAATGATAAAGTTGTCCCTCTTGGTGTCACGACACTCTTAAATGAAAGTAGTCAAACTTTCCCGACTGGTACTATCGATTCAGAAGGCATCACCTTAACTAACCACGAAACTGTTTATATTTCTTCTGAAGGTGATAATTTTAAACAAATAACGCCTTTTCTTAAAGAATTTTCCCTATCTTCTGGAAAAGTTTTGAGAACACTACCAATTCCCAACAAGTTTTTGCCAGATAAAAGTCGTCAACAAGGTATCCGCAACAACTTAGCGTTTGAATCTCTGACTATTACACCTAACAACAAATCTTTGTTTACAGCCACAGAAAATGCTCTGATTCAAGATGGTCCAGAAGCCAAACCAAAAATCAGTAGTCCTTGCCGCATTTTGCAATACAATTTACTCACTCAGCAACCAGAGAAAGAATTTCTTTACCAAACTGAAGCCGTTACGCCAATTTTTAATTTTTCTCCTAAATTTGCCAGCGGTTTAAGTGATTTACTTGCTCTGGATAACCAAGGTCATTTCCTAAGTTTAGAGCGGACTTTTTCTGGGTTTGGGTTTTCTATTGCTCTGTTTCAAGTTTCCTTAGAAGGTGCTGATGACATTCATAAAATTGACAGTCTTTTAGCTGTTGATATTAACAAAATTAAACCCATCAAGAAAGAGCTACTTTTGGATTTGAGAAAATTAGATGTAGCGCTAGATAATATCGAGGGCTTAACTCTCGGCTCCAAATTATCTGATGGTCAGCTTTCATTAATCCTTGTGAGCGATAATAACTTTAATCGTCTTGAGCGAACTCAGATACTCGCCTTTAAACTTAAGATGGAACCACCGCTTATCAGGTTGTTTCGGCGTTTTATTCCCAATTTAAATCGTTGATAATAGGGAGTATAGCAGTCCTAAATCATTTGTGTGAAAGTGCCTGCGCTCTGCGCTTAAAAACCAAGTACACTTGTACATCCTTCTTTCCTGTTCCCTGTTCCCTGTAAATCATCACTGAATAACTAATAACGAATTTCAAAAAAAGCTTGACAATGTTCAGGAGAATAGTCATAATAAATAAAGTGACCAATTAAGGGACTGTAGTTCAATTGGTTAGAGCACCGCCCTGTCACGGCGGAAGTTGCGGGTTCGAGCCCCGTCAGTCCCGTTAAAAAATTATGAGTGCTGAGTTCTGAGTCGCGACTTGTAAGTTATTCAGAACTCAGCACTTATTGCTGAAAGCTTAATATTAAGCTAGATGAGTCGTGGTTTATAAACGTAGACAAGAGAGAGAACGCCCGTGACTGTTAGAGTCCGTATAGCCCCCAGTCCAACTGGGAATCTACATATTGGAACAGCAAGGACAGCTGTATTTAACTGGTTGTTTGCCCGCCACCACAGTGGTCAGTTTATCCTGCGCATTGAAGACACAGACTTCGAGCGATCGCGTCCCGAATACACCGAAAATATTTTCCAAGGACTGCGTTGGCTGGGACTGAACTGGGATGAAGGACCATTTTTCCAAACTAAGCGTCTGGAAATTTACAAAAGCGCGGTTCAAAGCCTTTTTGATAAAGGACTTGCATATCGCTGCTACACCACGCCAGAAGAATTAGAAGCGCTGCGTGAGGCTCAAAAAGCCAGAAATGAAGCTCCGCGCTATGATAACCGTCATCGCAATCTTACACCAGAACAAGAAGCCGCATACAAAGCCGAAGGACGTAACTTTGTCATTCGTTTCAAAATTGATGACGACCGGGAAATTGTCTGGAATGACCTGGTACGAGAAAAGATGGTCTGGCGAGGTAGCGATTTAGGCGGTGATATGGTTATTGCTCGCGCCGCAGCAGATGGTATTGGTGTCCCACTGTACAATTTTGCGGTTGTCGTGGATGACATAGATATGCAAATTACCCATGTCATTCGCGGAGAAGACCACATCGCCAACACCGCCAAGCAAATTCTGCTATATGAAGCTTTTGGCGCAAAAGTGCCAGAGTTTGCCCATACACCTTTGATTTTGAATCAGGAAGGACGCAAGCTTTCCAAGCGGGATGGAGTCACATCCATTTTTGACTTTAAGCAAATGGGCTTTACTGCTGAAGCTATGGTGAATTATATGACATTACTGGGTTGGTCAGCCCCAGACTCGACTCAGGAAATTTTTACCTTGGAAGAAGCAGCCAAGCTATTTAGTTTTGAGCGTGTTAATAAAGCCGGGGCAAAATTCGACTGGGCGAAGCTGGATTGGATAAACAGTCAGTATCTTCACAATATGTCAGTAGATAAGCTGACAGATTTGTTGATTCCATTCTGGGAAGAAGCTGGATATCCATTGACAGGAGGACGCGATCGCCCTTGGTTAGAACAGCTTGTCGCTTTAATTGGTGCGAGTTTGACTCGCCTTGTTGATGCAGTTCCTATGAGCAAACTGTTTTTTATAGAAACAGTTGAATTTAGCGATGAAGCAACTGCTCAATTAAAACAAGAAGGTTCTGTAGCTACTCTCAACGGTGTGATCGCTGCTTTGGAAAATCATCAACTCACACAAACCAGCGCTCAAGAAATGATTAAACAAGTCGTTAAAGAACAAAACGTCAAGAAAGGCGTCGTGATGAAAGCACTTCGCGCTGGTTTAACAGGAGATTTGCATGGTCCTGACTTGATTCAATCCTGGTTACTTTTGAATCAAATTGGTTTAGACAAGCCGCGTTTGATTGAGGCGGTAAAACAAGTAAGTTAACAGCAATTATGCTTTGAGAACGTGCTCAATTTATACGTATAAGACCCAGTCTTCGGTCAATTTGATGGGTAGTTTTTCCATTTAAACAAGTGTGTCCTCTAGACAGAAGTTACTGGATTTTTACATGGGTTTTACCCAATCCCAATTGGTTTTACCAATTGAAAACTACTGTAATGGTAGAGGTGCATTCATCTGCACCTCTGCTTGTGAATCTCATTTTACTTTAGTCAGCGAATTGACAATTAATGAGTTATTTGATATTTAAAAAGTAAAAAAATAAGTCAAAAATCCTTGGCTTGGGAACTTCGAGTGTAGTATTCATGTCTCTAAAAAGACTAAAAAAAGTATGTTCTTGGAATGCTGACAAAAGAGATATCTCGGGGAATAAGATTATCTTTGATGGTAGCGGCGCTGGCGATCGCGTCAGCAATCAATACAATATCTCGTGCGCAGGAAACATCCTCACCCTTTTTTGAGGATGTCGTTATCGGTCAAAAGTTTTCTCCAGATCCGTTGATTGTTCGTGGTGTGAGTGGCGGTTCTATACCGGGGAGGGAAATTGCTGGTAGAAGAGAAACTCCTACAGGAACTTGCACTGGATATTTTGATGAAGACCCAGACCATACTATTGAGCTAACAAGTAAATTTGATTACTTAAAAATAGAAGTCAGAAGCCCTGAGGATACCACCTTAATTATTAGAGGTCCTGGAGGTAGCTGGTGCAATGACGATTTTGATGGCAAGAATCCTGGCATGATTGGAGAATGGTTACCAGGAACATACTATGTATGGATTGGTTCGTTTAAAAAAGATAAGTACTTTCCTTATACCCTACGAATTACAGAAATTAAGTAGGCTGCGCTGATAAAAGAAAGGATAATGTGGGGACAATGGTTATCCAAAACTTTGACATTTTGAACTTGGACGTAAACGCAAACCCTCACCACAGATATTTATGGGTGCTGTAATTGTACTCGTGGGGGATGTTGTCCTGTGCGTGTCATGCTTTACCCCAACCCCGTCTCTTTTAGCAGCAGCCGTAGTTTTGCATGAGGAAGTTTCGTGTCCTTCTTGTTATTTCCCCAGATATCAGAAAAGAAGTCTTGCATCAGCGCTTCGGATGCTTAAGCGATTTGTGAACTGAGCTTGAAATACCTGTTCCTTCTGAGTTCTATATGGTTCTTAGCCATTTTCCTCCGTCTAGCTACAGGATGAGAAATCGTATTTATTTATATAAAATCTCCAATACATTTCTTATCAAACGGCAAATGGCATGATTTTGAGCTATTGACATCAACTTAACAGACAAGCAGCGTTAGCCGCAGGTTTGCATATTTACATGAGAGACCCATAGTAAAATGAAGCAAAATTAAGTTAAATTTAATGAAGATTCTTAATAATGTTTTGGCTTGTTAGCTCAGACGCTAACGAAAAGCTTATCGTGTGTCATAACATTGGATAAAAAATGCAGTTATAGACATCGATTTGAAAAACTCTATCTGTAGACTGTTGATTTGTTGTATATGCATCTAGAGGCAAAATTAAGATGAAATTCTCTTGGAGAGTCCTAGTACTCTGGACATTGCCTGCATTGGTGATTGGCTTTTTCTTCTGGCAAGGAGCTTTTTCTGGTACTCCGGACATGAGTAAGAATACAGCCACCACCCGCATGACTTATGGTCGCTTTTTAGAATACTTGGACGCTGATCGGGTAAGCAACGTTGATTTATATGAAGGCGGAAGGACGGCGATTGTGGAAGCCGTCGATCCAGAACTCGAAAACCGCGTACAACGGGTACGGGTGGATTTGCCTTCTAGCTCTCCGGAACTGATTAGCAAGCTAAAAGAAAAAGGAGTTAGTTTTGACGCCCATCCTATGCGGAATGATGGGGCAATTTGGGGACTGTTGGGTAATCTGATTTTTCCTATTTTATTGATTACCGGGCTGTTCTTTTTGTTCCGTCGTTCTAGCAACATGCCTGGTGGTCCCGGTCAAGCTATGAACTTCGGAAAATCAAAAGCTCGCTTCCAGATGGAGGCAAAAACTGGAGTGAAGTTTGACGACGTAGCAGGTATTGAAGAAGCGAAAGAAGAACTGCAAGAAGTTGTCACCTTCCTCAAACTACCAGAAAAATTCACTGCTGTAGGTGCACGCATTCCCAAAGGAGTTCTGTTAGTTGGACCTCCAGGAACTGGTAAAACACTGCTTGCAAAGGCGATCGCTGGTGAAGCAGGCGTACCGTTCTTCAGTATTTCTGGTTCGGAATTTGTAGAAATGTTCGTGGGTGTAGGTGCATCCCGCGTCCGCGACCTGTTTAAGAAAGCAAAAGATAACGCCCCCTGTATCATCTTTATTGATGAAATCGATGCCGTAGGACGGCAAAGAGGTGCAGGTATCGGTGGTGGAAACGATGAGCGGGAACAAACTCTCAACCAACTGCTCACCGAAATGGATGGTTTTGAGGGTAACACTGGTATTATTATCATTGCTGCTACAAACCGTCCTGACGTTTTAGATGCAGCACTGTTACGTCCCGGACGATTTGACAGACAAGTCACTGTCGATGCACCCGACGTTAAAGGACGTTTGGAAGTTTTAAAAGTTCACGCTCGTAACAAGAAACTAGACTCCGGCGTTTCTTTAGAAGTCATAGCCCGCCGCACCCCTGGTTTTACAGGTGCAGATTTAGCAAACTTGCTCAATGAAGCTGCTATTCTCACAGCCAGACGGCGTAAAGAGGCGATCACCAATTTAGAAATCGATAATGCTGTGGATCGGGTTGTTGCTGGTATGGAAGGCACACCTCTGGTCGATAGCAAGAGCAAGCGTTTGATAGCTTACCACGAAATTGGACACGCGATCGCAGGTACATTACTCAAAGACCACGATCCAGTCCAAAAAGTGACCTTAATTCCAAGAGGACAAGCACAAGGATTAACCTGGTTTACTCCTAATGAGGAGCAAGGGTTAATCACTCGCGGTCAACTCAAAGCCAGAATTACTGGTGCTTTAGGTGGTCGTGCAGCAGAAGACGTGATTTTTGGTTCCGCCGAAGTCACAACTGGTGCTGGAGGTGACTTACAGCAAGTCAGCGGTATGGCACGGCAAATGGTGACAAGGTTTGGGATGTCTGATTTAGGACCAATATCCTTGGAAAGCCAACAGGGAGAAGTGTTCTTGGGTCGTGATTGGATGACTCGTTCGGAATATTCAGAAGCGATCGCGTCTCGTGTTGATGCACAAGTCCGCGTCATTGTCGAAGAATGCTACCAAACAGCAAGGCGGTTTATACTGGAAAATCGCATCGTAATGGATCGCTTAGTGGACTTGCTGATTGAGAAAGAAACTATTGACGGTGAAGAATTCCGTCAAATTGTCGCTGAGTACACTAGCGTACCTGAAAAGCCGCAGTATATGCCCAGTATTTAATCTGAAGTTTGGTAGGGAATAGCTCTACTGTAGTAAATAGGGATGGTTTACACCACCCCTATTTTGTTTTAAGAAACCTTTCTGCTGAGCTGAGTTTTTTAACTTTTTGTAGCGCACATTTACAGAATTAAGTAGTGAACTAGCGAGGATCAAAGCAAGAATAGAAACTCCCTCTCCAAACCCCACAGCTTGAGATTCAACCCCGTTGACCAGTCACAATATATGCCACACGTTGACCGATGTTGGTCGCGTGGTCTGCCATGCGCTCTAAACAACGAATCGCCAGTACCAAGAGCAGAATCGGCTCAACAACACCTTCGTCGCATCGTTGATGAGCTAGGGTGTGATAAAGCCGTTCATAAGCATTATCTACAGCATCATCGAGTCGCTTTATACTGCGCCCGTTGACTTCATCTAAATCTGCCAACGCCACTAAACTCGTTGCTAACATTGCTTGTGCATGCTGAGACATGACTGCAATCTCTGGTAAACAGGAATGAGGCGGATAGGGAAAAATTTTGATTGCAATTTTAGCCAAATCCTTAGCATAGTCGCCAATGCGTTCTAGATCACGCACAAGTTGCATAAAGGCACTTAAACAACGCAAATCTTGAGCTGTAGGAGCTTGCTGCGTCATGATTGCCGTACAGTCTAATTCTATTTGTCTATAAAAGCGATCAATCTTTTTATCTAAAACAGGAAGAGCCTCAGCTGCTGTTAAGTTGCGGGTTAACAAGGCTTGGTGACTTAGACGAAATGATTGTTCTACCAAAGCCCCCATACGCAACACATCTTGCTCTAAGCGTCTAATCTCACGAGCTAGCTGGGGTCTTTCTGTATTGGGACTATAAAGGGGGACTTTCACTCTTGTAGTCTCAAACATGAAGATATTCTCAAATATAATCTTGGCTCAAAGAAATTGCCACGACGCCAGGGAGTTCAACTTGTAACCATGCTCCTCCAGTATGAGGATGATTCATGGCTTTTATGCAACCGCCGTGGGCAAGAACAATTTGTCGGACAATTGCCAAACCCAAACCACTGCCAACAATTGCCGTAGTCGAATGACTTTGTGAGTTTGTCACACGAGAGCGTGATTGATCCCCTCGATAAAATCTCTCAAATACATGAGGTAAATCTGCTTGAGAAAAACCCGTACCGGAGTCAATAATGTTGATTTGTAGTACTGGTTCTTGGTTATTGTGTTCGGAAACGATTTTTGCTTCAATGACAATGGTTGTATTTGGTGAGCTGTATTTGATACTATTATCCAGCAGATTGAGAAACACCTGGTAAATGCGAGACTCATCGGCGTTAATCGAGACAGTTCCAGGACCAGAATAAGCGATTTCAATCTGGTGTTGCTGTGCTAAAGGTGTTAGAGTCTCCCACACAGACAAAATCAGCGATCGCGCTTCCACAGGTTGGCGATGCAGTTCAATGGTAGGGTTTGTTTCTAGTTGAGTCAAATCTAGCCAACTTTGTACTAAGTGAATCAATCTGTCAACCTCCTGCAAGAGGCGGTTAACCCAACGATCCAAAGGTGGTTTGACGCGGTCTTGTAATGTTTCGACAACCAGACGTATTGAGGTGAGTGGAGTTCTCAGTTCGTGTGCTAGGTCAGAAAAAGCACGTTCACGTGCTTTATTTATATCCACCACAGGCTGATGGTTTTCTATAAAGACTCCTACTTGCCCAAGGGGCAAAGGTAAGCTTGTTGCTTGTAACATAAGAGATTTCACCTCCGACATAGCTGTCACATCTTCGCAAGAAGGATGAAATACCCACTCTTTGACCTGTGACTTTTGGCGATCGCGCGTTTGTCCAATTAATTGGTCAAGTTCGTAGGATCTTATTAACTCTAACAACAAGCGCACTTGTCCAGGTTGCCATCTTTGCAGATACAACATTTTTCGTGCCTGCTCATTACACCAAAGCAGTTGATTTTCTTCGTCAACTTGCAAATACCCCACTGGTGCGAACTCTAGCAGGTCTTCGTATGTTTGAAGCAACTGCTGCAATTGTTGGCGTTGCTGGACAAATAACCTAACTCCGTGGCGCAAGTGAGGAATTAGCAGCGCCACATCAGAAGAATGGGCGGTTAACGGTCGTAATACTTTCTCTAGGTAACGGTTCAGTTGAACCTGTTGCCACACCCAAAAACTTACGCCTACCGCTAAACCCAGTAAAAATCCTAGTATGAGCATTGCTAGTTGTTAGTTGTTCTCTGACAACTAAAAACTAACAACTATCCAAATCGATAGCCAAAACCTCGTACAGTCACAACATATTCTGGACGACTGGGGTCGATCTCTAGTTTTTCGCGTAGCCAGCGAATATGCACGTCCACAGTTTTGCTGTCTCCAACAAAATCTGGTCCCCAAACCTGGTCTAGCAATTGCTCGCGCGACCATACCCTACGGGCGTAGCTCATAAACAATTCCAGCAGCCGGAATTCCTTTGGTGACAAATTCACCTCTTGAGAGCGAACTAACACCCGACATTCTTGGGGATACAAAGTCACATCTTTATACTGAAGAACTGGTAGCTGAGGCAAACAGCTCAAGCGTTGGCGACGCAGCAAAGCACGACAACGAGCCACTAACTCCCGCATACTAAAAGGTTTGGTTAAGTAGTCATCTGCTCCCACCTCTAGCCCCAGAACACGGTCTGTTTCACTTCCTTTAGCACTTAGCATTAAAATTGGAACTGGGTTTCCTTGAAATCGGATCAAGCGGCAGATGTCTAATCCGTTAATGTGAGGCAGCATCAAATCAAGAATCACCAGGTCAAAGGAAAGCTCTGGTGAATTGAGTTCATAACTTTTCAGGTATTCTACAGCCACCCGCCCATCAGTGGCACTTACCACTCCATAACCTTCCTCTTCCAAAGCTAGAACAAGCATTTCCCGGATAAGTTCTTCATCTTCTACTACCAGAATGCGGCTTCTTTGTCCGATTTCTGCTGTGTGGGGATACTTGGTCGATTCGCTGGTATACATTGATATCACAAAATTATTTAGGTGTGATGGTATCAATATTTTTTATTTCAGTTCAGCGTTTATACGCTGATTTTAAAATATTTAACTTTACAATTTACGAAGTACGTAACAGAACTGATAGTATTATAAACCAATGCAATACAAAGCCAGTCATTGTTTTTTTACAAATTTGCTTTTTGATCCTTAAAGTTAGGAAAAATAGCTAAACCTGAGTCACAAAGCTAAAGTTTTACTATACAGCAATTAACTTGATAGTTAAAAATATAATTTGAGTAAGCCTGCAAACGCGAGTCCGTGTCGCAGGCATAAGCTTAAGGCTGTATTTCTCCTCTTACCCAGGTTTCGAGGATCAGACTTAAACCAAATCACTTTGCTTGAAAAGGCGTGTATTTGCCTCCCAGTCCTTCCACAATCGTTTTTGTATTGGAAATTAACGTTTTTTGATACGTGTCACCCTGACTGCCTTTCTCGCCTAATCCATCAGCAAAGAGTTCTTGTTGTGCAACTTTCACGTTTGCTTCTTTCGCCACTGTTGAAATCAACTTAGGATTGATGCTTAACTCAGCAAAAATTGTAGACACTTTGCTGTCTTTAATTTTTTTCACCAATTCTTTGACCCTAGCCGCTGTGGGTTTCTCTTCTGTAGAGATACCTTCTAAAGCTCCTTCAACAGGGATATTATACGCCTTGGAGTAATATCCCAAAGCATCATGAGTTGTCACCAGCTTGCGGGATTGCTGGGGAATAGTCGCAACCTCTGATTTGATCCAAGTATCGATTTGTCCTAATTGGGTAGTGATTGCTTGGGCATTTTTGGAGTAAAGTGAAGCATTTTCCGGAGCAACCTTGGCGAAACTTTCTTGAATAGTTTTCACCATAGCAATCCCATTTTGAGCATTGTGCCAAACGTGAGGATCAACAACCGTCTTACCATCTTCCTCAAATTTCTGGGGAGTGGGAACAGCTATTTCATCAACCGCAACTTTGGGAGCTTTATTAGAGGTAGATTGAATCAACTTGATCAGACTCGGTTCAAAGTTGTAACCGCCGTATAAAATTAGCTTGCCATCTTCAATTGCCTTACGGTCTTCTGGGGTTGGTTGGTAAACGTGGGGATCTGTTCCTGGCTTAATCAAGCAAGTCAAATTAATCGTACTCGCTGCAACTTGCTGAGCCATGTCACACAAAACTGTATTGGTTGCTACAACTTTTAGACCTTTACCTGCGGTCGTAGTAGAAGAAACTTGCGTAGAACTGGCATCTGGTGCTGTTGGGCTGGTTTGATTGTTTTGACTGGTGGATGGAGAGGAACTGCAACTTGCTAACAATCCCATACTTAAGGCAAGGACTGCTGATTTCCAGGATTGACGCTGCGGAATATACATGATTTTTTTATTTGCTCTAGAATTTGATAATGAAATCTAGTTTAAAATGATTATCGTTCTATTTAAAAATTTTATATGTTAGAGGTTCAGCGCCTAGCTGTTAATTATCGAGGTGTCAGTGGTTTAGAGCCTGTGAGCTTTCAAATTAGCAATAGCCAAGTCGTGGGGATTATTGGTCCCAATGGTGCAGGGAAAAGCACGATGATGAAAGCAATGCTGGGCTTAGTTCCAAAAGTCAGTGGAAGTGTGCAGTATTGTCAGAGTCCACTGCATCAACAGCTACAAAAAGTAGCGTATGTACCGCAGCGATCGCAAATAGACTGGGACTATCCCATCACCGTCTGGAATGTAGTCATGATGGCACGTACACGGCAGATTGGCTGGTTTCGCAGTCCAGGGAAAGCAGCAAGAGAAATTGTCACATCAGCATTAGATCAAGTCGAAATGCTTGCGCTCAAACACCGTCGTATTGGTGAGCTATCCGGTGGACAGCAACAGCGAGTATTCTTAGCGCGTGCTTTGGCGCAACAAGCAGAAATTCTGCTGTTTGATGAGCCATTTACGGGAGTGGATAAGAAGACTGAAGCGATTATTTTTGATGTGTTTTCAGAGTTGCGATCGCTTGGCAAAATTTTACTGGTGAGTAGCCATGAATGGGGACAGGCATTGCACCGATTAGACCGATTACTCTTATTGAATAAATGCTTGATTGCTGATGGTTCACCACAACAGGTGATGACTCCAGAGAATTTGCATCGAGCGTATGGCACAAGCTTGCAGAATCCCTTATATCAAGATTGGGATTCATCGTTGTTTTGTTGATTGGTCAAAAGTTGACCCTCAAATCCCAATAATATAACGACTAATAACTAATAACTTTTTACTCTCCATGTTGAGCTTGCTGCTGGAACCCCTAAGTTATGAATTTATGCGGAATGCGCTGGTGATTGGCATTCTGGTTGGTATTCTCTGTCCTGTTGTTGGTAGTTATTTAATTGTCCAACGCATGGCATTACTAGGAGATGTGATTGCTCACTGTGTACTGCCTGGACTTTCAATTTCCTTTTTCTTGGGAATTGATATTTTGATTGGGGCTTTTGTATCTGGGATTACGAGTACATTTCTAATTGCCTGGATTCGCTCGCAATCTCGGGTGAAAGTGGATGCAGCAATGGCACTGACATTTTCCAGCTTCTTTGCGTTAGGAGTGACACTAATTACAGTTTTGAAAAATAAGATAGATCTAGATAGTTTTTTATTTGGAGATATTCTTGGCGTTACCTCTAGTGATATTTACCGGACACTCATTATTACGTTGCTCATTCTGAGTGCAACTAAGCTGTTTTACAAAGAATTGTTATTTTATACTTTCGACCGTACAGGTGCACAGGCAACTGGTTTACCCGTTAATGCTATTCACTTCGGCTTTATGGCGGCAACGACCCTGACGATTATTGCTAGTATGCAAGCAGTCGGTGTTATCCTGGTAATTTCGCTGCTAGTAGGACCTGCCCTCACGGCTTATCTTTTAGTCAAAGAACTGCATCAGATGATGGCAACAGGAGCATTGATTGGTGCGATCGCCAGCATAACGGGGGTCTACATTAGCTATTACCGCAATATACCCTCTGGGCCTGCGATTGTGCTGGTTTCATCCATGCTGTTTTTGCTGGCGCTCTTTTTTAGCCCATCTGGTGGTATCCTCACCCGACCGGATTTAGCAGCTCATTCACTGAGCATTTTTAACAGGTTCAGGCGAGGTAGATGACCAAAGCTAAGGGTGTAGGGTGTGAGGGTGTAGGGGGGAAGAGGGAATTGTATTTTTGTGCAACGCCAGATCCGTTACCCAACTCTGATACTGATAACTGGTAACTGATAACTGTTAAGGTCTTATTGCGGAAGAGTTAGCTTACCACTTTGCAACATTTGAAGCGCCGAAGCACGACAACCAGGGCAATCACAACCCAATTGGGCACTCGCTACATTCCCAACTGTTTCGCTACTGGGATCAAGGGAAAACACGCGAGGATTTACTTGCAAAGTATGAGTTTGTGTGGTTTGTGTCGTCCGACTGTTTGTTGGCAAAGCGACAGTACCAGCCACTTGAGGGTTAGATTGAGTGTTGTGTTGGTACTGTGGTGTGTTAGTGGTTTTTGGTACAGAAGGTAAATCTTCTGCGACAGCAGCATGACTTATCAAAACTAAGCTGGATAAAACATAAGAGCCGCCAAGCAGTGCCAGCATTATTTTATTCATCACGGAAATCTCACTTTGAGGCGTACTAAGGTTGGAGTTTAGCATTATTCACAGATACATCTTAGTACTGAGCGCAAAAAGTTTCGTTATACTAGCTACATTGAATTAAAATTATGCACCATGAATACTAAAGTTTTAACACTACTCGGCTGCTCTGGCTCTCTTGCTGCAGTACTTATTGCTGCTCACCCAGCTCAAGCTATTCCAAAGAAAATTCAAGATGAAATAGCACCCCGTTCAGGTGTGACTAGCACCAGCACCTCCTCACAGCAGGAATTCCCTCAAACATCCAATATCTCTGAAGCTATAGTTAAACAGTATGCCCAGGCGAAGTATGGCTGCAACTGTGGTAGTTGCATGAACTTGGCGCGTCAGGCACTCCAGCAAAGCTCTTCATCTCCCACCAATACAATCATGCCAGGATTTTGAATTCTCCATTTTGCCAACTAAAGGTGAGAAATTAAGCTTTATAGAAAAAATAAGGTAGTCTCCTAAACCTTGTCCTGGGATGGGGGGGTTGGATCAAATTTATCAACCTCAACTTTAGTGATGGTTTTTGACGATAAGACGATAACAAGTACCACTAAAATTCCAAATGTATTTAAAGAAAAGTTTGTACTTAAGGTTTCAGTTAACTGTTCTAACATCACTGTTTCTCCTGCAGTTGCAAGCCCAAACTATAATTTAGTGAATCAAAAAATTTTTTGAAGAAGGCAGAAGGCGGAATTTAGAACTTAAAAAATTCTTGATAGCCCTCTGCTATTGATTACCGAAAAATCTCACTCATTGACAAATTATGTCACGATTTTGATTTAATCATTCTCAGCGCTAGTGAGTGTGCTAGGAATGCGGGAATCAACAAATGCCTGGGATACATTTGGGATAAACCAGTTCATTTTGTCAGAATCAACGATTTTGGCAGATGGAACATTGAATTCCCATTCAGAAGTTTCTGAATTTTTCTTCACCAAAAGTTGTGTACCATCTGTGATTTGGACAGATGTAGCACCAGTATTGTCCAATCCTGCTACTTTGACATCACTTGGTAGATAAATACCCTGACAATCCCATCCATCTGGTGTGGTTTGACCATTTCCTAAAAAGTAAAGTTGATTGTCGTAGGAAGACTTGGACTTTTCACCCAAAGGACCATAAATTGCCAAAGTTTCACCAGTTTCATTACGACACTGTCCCCAAGTGACTCCTGACTCGATAGCAGCTTTTTGAAACTGTAATTCATCAATTTGGCGTTGCACATCTTCAGGTATTGCACCTTCTGCATTTTTCTGCAATTTATCAAGAGTCTTTGTCACTTCAATGTAATCAGGGTTTTTGCTAAATTTTGGTCTATCTGCCCAAGAAGGCTGGGCTAAAGTTAAGTTAACCAACATGACAGCGATAACAAGAGCGATTTTCAAAAGTTTCATCGTTTTTTCTCCTTTGAGAATGACAGTTTTTTTGAAAAATTTGCAACACACCAACTAGTTTGCTATGACTTGGTATGATTTTTGCGTTGGAATTACTTTTTTTTATTTTTTTTCTTATTTCCCTCCCTTCATTGCCAGAATCTTAGTAATATGCTCCCATAAAGCTATAAATTAACCCAAAAATTCCAAGCAATGTCATAACTGTGTAGATAAAGTCTCCTTGTCGTACAAAGGTAAACACCGAAAGTGTAACCCGGATGATAGGAATAGCTATGAGTAGTAGAAGTCCAAATACAATGATACTGTTGTGACTACCTGACAAAATGCCTCTAATCATAAGCTTTGGAGAGTCAAACACTGATGGTTGTCCTTGGAAAAATTGGTAGTTCGCAGGTTCCACACCGTAGCGAACTAAATATAAAACTCCACGCACTAACACTGTAGATCAAGCAATTAAAACGCCGTATCTTAATAGGTTGCTAATTAACTGTTCTAATTGTTCGTCACTAGATGTTTTCGTGGATTCATGACTAGCACTGTTGAACTCTACAACTTCATTTAACACAGATTGGGAAATATTTTTTCTATCATTTTCGCCACTGTCAAAGGTAGGTGTAGTAAGAAATCTTTTGTGGTCAAAATTGAATAGATACATTTTAAAATCCCCCAGCTAAACTGTTGTAGATCATCTTTAATGCCATTGCTGCAAGCACGAAACAAAAGATAATTCTTAAGGTTTGAGTCTTAGCTCCTACCAATACTCTTGCTCCCAATAACGCACCAGGCAAGACACCCAACATTACGGGCATTGTCACTCCTGGCTCGATATAACCCCACGCTAAGTACACACCTGCCGATGCTGCTGCTGTCACACCAATCATAAAATTGCTGGTGCTTGTGGAAACTTTAAACGGCAAACCCATCGCTTGATCCATTGCCAGAACCTTGAATGCTCCTGAACCAATGCCAAGTAAACCAGAAAGTACTCCAGCTATCAACATGATGCAAAACCCAACTGGTACAGAATGAACTTGGTATGCCATTAGCCCTTCAGGAGTAGGGTAAGTGCTATTGAGTCTGAGATCACTTGCTAAGGGATCAGGTGATTTATCATCAGTGTCTTCTATTCTGGGTTGTCCTGATAGGTACGCTGAATAGAGTAAGACAAGGGCAAGTATGACTGTAAGCGCTTTAATAGAAATAAAAGATGCAACCAAAGCTCCTATCAAAGCTCCAGCAATTGTTGCGACTTCTAAAAACATTCCCAGACGCAAATTAGTATAGCCTTTTTTTATATATGTAGATGCAGCCGCACAGGAAGTAGCAATAACAGATACCAGTGAAGCACCAATAGCATATCGAATATCAACTCCAAATACTGAGGTTAATAAGGGAACAATGACGACTCCACCCCCTAACCCAGTAAGCGCACCTAAAAAGCCAGCAATAAATGAACCCATGCAAATTAGCAGAGAAAATTCTAGGATGTTCACAAATCATTCCTCTTGTTGGTAGATGCACAGCAAAACTGCGATTTTTTTGTTAGAACTTTTTCTTTATGTAAAGGTAGTTTCAATTGACATTTTATTTGATTAGTTCTACCCTTTGACTTCAGTCTATGTATAAGGCTAGTTTTACTTTAAGATTCCTAATCGATACAATCAAATACTATTTTTATTGAAAATAATAAATAAAAGTAATTCATGGGAGTAAGCAGAGGACGACTCAAGCTGATTAACTATCAATCTGACTCACTCTGACAGAGTGAGTCACTGAAATCTTGTATACCCTCAAACCTGAATCGTTACCAAAAATAAGTCCTGACTTTTACAGAGTTTACATTTCTTGAAAAACCTTCATCACTTATATTTATTGATTTGAAAATAAATAACGTTTGCTTTTGACAGTAAAGTTCCCTAAAGTGAAAACCAACAAACGAGTTGATAACTTATACAACATGACGACAAATAAGTCAGTGAAGAACTCAACTAAAAAGTGTATTTTTTAATACAATTTACTAATCATTGCTGTCTCCAAATGACTATTATAATTTTGATAAAAAAGAATATTTGATGCCATCAAAGGTGGTTAGATATGATAAAGTCAACAAGTGAATTTTGTCAAAAAATTTTCAGGCAAAATAACATACTTTTTAGTGAAAAAGACTATTTTCTGTTAAAAAGGAGAAAAATGGTGAAAATATTCAAGCCAATTTTAGTGTTTATTTTCCTGCTGCTCAATCTAGTTATCGCTCAGCCTTCATTTGCAGATCCAATCGCAGAAAAGAGTCCTGAGTATGCTCAGATTACTCAACAGCTTAATCAACTCTTACAGGCAAGGAGTAACCCATCAGCAACTAGTTACAATACTGTAGAGCAACTTCAAAAGAGCATCTCTGATTTACAGTTCCAGAAGTATATTATGGAAACCACAGAGGACTGGGGCGTCTGTCGCAATGAAACTGGAAGGACATTAGCTGTTTACGCTCATAAACCCAGCAAATATGGCTCTTCTGCCAACAGCCTCTTTTACCTGGGAAATGGTCGAAAGACAGACGATGAATGGGACTGTGATGGCATTTACCTGCCGAGTGGTGTGAACGTAGCTGGTATAAGCGTTCCTGTTGCAGAAAATCCCGTTACAGAAAATCCCGTTGCAGAAAATCCCGTTACAGAAAATCCCGTTGCAGCAAATCAACAGCAACAGCCAAGGCAGCCTCTATATGTCAAGATTGTGGATGGAACGAACTTAATTGTAAGAAGCAATCCATTAACTGGCGAGATTGAATTGAATGCACCTCCTGCTGGTGTTTTCAGTTTAGGCGAGTTAAACCCAACAGTTCCTTATTTGTCTCAAGCACAAATAGACGCACAAGTTCCCAACGCACCGATTGATTAGGCCAGACCAGTGCGAATGACGGCTTTCCCGACCTAGGCATCTGGCGTATGCGCTTTGCGCACGCCTAGAGGTCTAAAGCGTTTGCGCAGCGCCCCTTTTAGGGGCTAGCGGAACCGTTCGGCACGGGGCCGTGCCCGTTAGGCGCAGCCGTGGCGTTAGCCATAGGGCTCAGGTTCTCCCCGATAGCCCTCCGGGTTCCCCAGTCGCCTGACGCCACATTCTTCAACGGGGGGAACCCCCGCACAGAAGTGGCTCCGGAGGGAGACCCTCCCGCAGCGCTGGACTCACCGTAAGGCGTGGCGTTAGCCAT
>NZ_JCACKO010000077.1:0-23123 GCF_059505445.1 Brasilonema angustatum
GGATATTATCCTCAAAAATGCAAACAATTCATCTCTGCGTCTAACCTGTTCATGAACATGTTTGTCTCTGTGTCTAACCTGTTCATGAACATGTTTGTCTCTGTGTTTAACCTGTTCATGAACATGTTTATCTTTAGGTATTGAACATGGTAAGACAGGAGTAGAGAACATGATAACATAGAAACTAATTTATAAGTTAAAAGTCCCGTCAGCCCTTCCAGAATGGGCAGGAAGGCAAGTCTAGTTATCATCTCATTACCTTCTATCGTTTCAGCCTTCTATCGCTCGCTACGTTCATGTTTGTCACAACATGTATATGAACAGGTTCATGTTTGTAATAACATGTTGTCTGAATAAGTCGCCCGAAGGGCGATCGTACCCGAGACAATTTCTATTTGTGATGAACATGTTATATCTAAAATGTGAACAAGTCGCCCGGAGGGCGATCGCGCCCGAGACATCCCGCGCGTTACCTACCCCGGAAATTCCAAAACCCAAAATCTTATCGCGGGTTCGCTAATTCCTTCACCTTTTCTAAATAATCCTCCAAGCCAAACAAAAAAACCTTTTTTGACAAGTGCCAGCGCTAAAGGATAAACCCATCCTTTTCTTTGACAACCAGGCTTCCTGCCCATCCTGGGCGGGGTAGGGGGAGTTATTCGGACGCTGCAACTACCAGGCATTGTAATGCGATCAGGATGACTTTTTGCACTACAGACACGACGCTATACTACACTAAGGTTTTTAGACTAGCATGCTAGCATTTAACTCATCTCAAAACCTTATTCTTTCGTTGTGCCGCCGTCCGACCATCGTGAGCAGAACTCCGAACATTTCGGAACTATAAAAAAATCTTTTGCGATCGCGTGAGAATTTCGAGATTCTCCTTATCAATGAAATTCGGGATATCTCTCGTACTGGCAAATTTGCAAACTAACTTTTGTCCCATCTCACCCACGTTGAATACCGCCCTCCACTCCGATCAGGCGTCGCTCGCTCACGCTCGCGCCACTGACAACTCACCTGCGGTTCGTGCCAGTGGTAAGAGTACGCCCTCTCTCCGATCAGGCGTCGCTCGCTCACGCTCGCGCCACTGGTAGCTCACCTACGGTTCGTACCAGTGGTAAGAGTACGCCCTCTCTCCGATCAGGCGTCGCTCGCTCACGCTCGCATCAAAACTCATTCTCATCCATTCTCAATAAAACAATGTGGTTTTTTAGAGTCATGGCGTGTGAACCTATATCCCCCAGATTGTCGATTCACACGCCAAAAATGGCTGTAATTATTGTGGTTATAAGATTTTTTTGGTGCTAAAGTCCCAAAGCAATTTGACTTTAGCACCAAATTACTCAATCTATTCTTGAGAATATCATCAATAATTTTTAAGTGTCCGTCACTTGGCAAAGCAAAATCCTTTACAACCGCAGTATTAATAAATATGCGTAACTATTCAAATTCTTGTAATTTTCTACATATACGCAGTATTAATAAATGTGCGTAATTGATCAAATTCTTCATTTTCTTGTATATACGTAGTCATATAAAATCTAAATGACTAATTCAATTTTGAAAGTTTTTCTACAACCGTAGTATTATAAAGAGATAGTAATACAAATGTACTTATGACCCAACTGTCTACTATCAAAAAGCAGCTACTTGCTATGAAGTATGTCGATCAACTAAGTGAATTAATACGGGCTTATCAATATGGGTCGAGTGAACGTGTTTTCAATTTGCTTGAGAGTAGTGATTTCGACGATATCAAAAACAGTGATAAGGAATTGTTGGTAGCACTAGCCCAAGATTTTGCAGCTATCTATCAACTGATGGGATACACGCAAACTCCACCGATTCAAGAACTAGTTGATATCAATTAAAATTCCCCCACTACCACAAGAGGACGGGGGAGACAAACGTTATTTACAGTAGCTTGTATTGAACTAAAAACAATACAAGTTTTTACTATCAATTATTCAATTTTCACTTTTTTAACTTTTGATTTTTCAATAGGTTTAGATTTCTGTTTGACTCCTGTTTTAGGTATTGGTTTTTGTTTAGTTTCTGTTTGAAATTCAGAGTTTTGTTTGTAGTGTTATAAGCGGCAAAAATTTTTTACCTAGGCTTAATTTTGAGAGCGATATTTTGAACCATCAGGCATAATTGCACCTTCTAGAAAAGCACCCCTGAGTTCAGCATCGCTCACTTTAGCATTTTTGAGATTGGCACTACCTAAATAAGCCCCTTGCAAATTAGCACCACTCAAACTTGCATTTTTCAAATTAGTACCACTTAAGTTGGCATGACTCAAATCTGCACAAATTAAATTAGCATCATTCAGCTTGGCACTATTGAGATTAGCTCGACTCAAGCGAGCAAAACCGAGTTTTGCATGACTCAAATTAACACCACTAAGTTTAGCCTCACAGAGATTAGCATTATCTAAATTGGCAGAGTGGAGATTAGCATTAGTTAAATCACTTGTCATTAAATTAGCATTACTCAAATTAGCATGGAAGAGATTAATATCTACTAACATCGCACCAGAAGCATCTAGTCCTCTGAGGGAAACACCATCTTCATTCAAATTTTGAAGTGCGAAAATTCTGGCATAGCTAACTTTCACCCCATGTGCAGCATCAACTGTACCCCAAGCTTGGCAGTGAAATTGTTTGCGGCGATCTGGAATTTCTTTAATGAATAGAACTAGCGCCACTACCAAACTGATAGTGTCAGCCGCACCCAATACCTCTTCCAACACGAAATTTTCATCAACAATTACAACAACTACCGCAAAAAGAGTTGCTGAAACTATAGCGATAAACCATGTTGGAGCTATCCAGAAAGCATCAATAAGTTTATGAGGAATTTGCTTGAGTTGACTTAATGACAGTTCTAATGTTTTGGTTTGAAATTGCCAAGTTGCAGGTTGTTCAGATGGGACAGGTTTTGCTAAAGTTGTAGGTTTCTCTACAACTTTAGGCGTAGATTCTTCCCCCGCACCTTTTAACATCAATGCAGTAATAGCTGTAAAAGCATCTAACCAAGCTTTTTTGACTTCAGGAGTCCAATGTTGTTGGAGATACTGCTCAAATGTCACCAGTAGGGCTTCCCTCACTGGTCTATAATATTTTGGAATAATTCCATAGCCAACGTGTCTAGCCCCTAGAGCTTTGAGAACTGGTTCTAAAGCTTCTGGGTTGCGGATATTTTCTACTATCAAAACAAGAGAATTTAACAATTTTTTCTCTTGGCTTTTCATATCTGTTTTAGTAAACAGTGGTTTTAGTTCTGGGTTAGCCTTAAAAAGGTTTTCGTAAAAGCTGGCTGCAAATTCATCGGCGTGGAGTTTAACTTTTTCAAAACTTTGCTCTAAAACTTCAATGTTTAAAGTCATACTTTTCAATCTGCTTACCCTACTGTGTTTGCTTTGCCTTGCAAATTATATTGTTACTGGGGATGCAGCAGCAGAGACAACGTTAAGATTCGCAACCAACCCATAGGTTGATACATACTCTTCTAACTCTTGCAAATCAACCGTCCCACTTTTATCGGAGTCAAGAGTGGCAAAAAGATAATCAGTTACGTATCTCCTGACATCATCAGAGCTACGTTCGCCTGTAGTCATATCTTCTATTCGCCCTAAAAGCTCCATAATCTCGTCTTTATCGAGTGCATTGCTTTTATCTGTATCCAATTGATGGAAAAGTTTTCTCACATCTTCTGTTGCCATTCTCGAAGAACGCAGTGTTTCTCGCAATAATTCATTACCAAATGAATTCATAAACAAGATCTGCTCAACGAGTGGTATGCAGAAGAACCCCAATGCTGCCCAAAAAATTGCATAACTTACGGCGTAAGGATTTGCAGTTGAACTAACTCCCAGGAATAAAGCAGCCCAAAGGAAAAAGTTTGGATTAACAAGCAGGATATAAGCATCTTGAGCTTCTGCCTTAATCAGCTTACCTTTTGTAAACACTGAAGTTAATACAGCAAAAACGCGGATGAAGATAAAGACTAATGTTGCCACTGCTAGTTGTTGCAGACAAGCAAGGGAGCGGTTCGCATCTGTGGAGTTAAATAAGTCCGAGATGAATGTTGATGGAGTAAATTGAAAGCCTGTTGCTAAAGCCATAAATGCGACAGCCAGTACTCCAATAAATTTCCAGTTCTTACTGTGGTGATTTGATTCAACAGGAGATTTGTCACGCCAAAACTGGGCTATCGCTCCCGGTATTGCCAAACCAACAATTAGAATCACACCGAAAAATATCAGGCTTGAGGTGTTAATTGGTAATTGTTTTGCCAAACCAAATGTAACAATCAGTGCCACTGGAGCGATGATTGATAACGTCCTTGATAAGATAGCCGAGGGATAAAGATTACCGCCCCAGAGTATTGATAAAACTGGGGAAGTAAGGGCGGGTGGAACCATCCAAAAAAGCACCCACATAACTTTGTACAAATCGCCGGGGCTTTGATACAAGATTCCAGAAAATATTAAAAGTAGCCCAACTACCCATCTGACCAACATCCAGGCGTAGACTATATACTTCACAGTTGAAGTTACTTTACGTTTACTCGCTGCAAAGTCAATGTCGAGGTAGGTATAAAACGTTGAAGCCGCCAGACAGACAACGATTATCCCTCGAAATAGTTCTGAGGGAATTCCTCCGGCGGAGGCACTTACTGCCCTAACCAAGCATCCCAATAAGAAAGCAGCCGCATAAAGTAAAATTGCCCACATAATTGACAGATCGTTGATCTGTTTACGCATCGAAGCTGCACCGCCAGATTCCTTGCCGCGAAACTTGACTAGCTCCTCACCACTGAGAGCTTTACCATTAGGGAGTTTCAGATGTTTATAATCAGTTGGTGGTAAATCACTTAAATAAAGTGCGAGAGGCTCCAATACATATTGGTGACACACCACCAGAACAGTTTCGCCCCGTTTCAAGTGCGGTACAACCCGCTCCTCATAGAAAGAAGCAGCGCGTCCGTAAACTTGTGCAATCTTCTCGCCAGCCGGAGGGGCTTCGTTATGGGAATGCAACATTTCCTCGAAACCTTCGTAACCTAAAGCAAGACGCAGTAGATTTAGGTTACGTCCCGCAAAAATGCCAAAGGATTTCTCGCTTATTCGATGGTCGATCTCAACAGGGATATCGGGGGACTTCAGCGCTTGACTTTCTGCAAGGGCGATTTCACAAGTTTGCCGAGCACGTCTCATGTGAGAGACATATACTGCATCAAATTTTACACCTTTTTTCTTAATGTCAACACCTGCACGACGTGCCTGCAACCTACCAAATGCGGTCAGATCAACATCCAGTACCCCAGCAAAAATATTACGTTCGTTACTGGTACTTTCACCATGTCGAATAAAGTAGGCACGTCCAGGATAATCATCCTTTTCTGCAACAGATTCGCTAGTATTATTAGTTTTAATCACGATTATTAATAGTTTGAATTCAGACTATGTAAAAGTAAGATAATACTAAGTTACAAATTTAGCAAGGACTTGTTCAGTGAATTTTTTTACAAGTTTATTAAAGATTTAATGAGTTTTAAAAAGTTTACTGTCAATACGTAAGTCCCAGTTTCTTCCATCAAGTCCGTCGAACCCCGTATTAACCCTGTTTTATCAACCAGCCACTGTTATTTCACTATTAATATAGTTTCGACCTATCAACAAAGCCATTTCAAGTGAATCCATTAAATCGTTTGAATCCATCACATTGTAATCAGTAATTTGTTGAATAAGCTTATCTGTGTGTGACTTTCCATCATCTGACGTTACCCGATTAAAGTAGACTTTACCGCGTTCAAATAACAGTGAATGACCCATAATTCGGTCTATCTTCTCACCACGACCACATGATTTTATTGGCTCGATTTGTAAGTGTTTGAACTTTTCCTCTGACTCTGTAGTCCCTTCTAGTTCTTGTAAATAATCTAACAAATCACCCTGAAAATCCATTGCGTACCGATTGTCATCTACAGCGAGAATAGGAGCGTTAGTACACATATCGGCGCGTCGTGAATACATCTCGTAAAGTAAGTCGATTTTCTTCATGTTGCCTAACAATCGCTCTTGATAGGCATCGGTGATGTAAAGCTTGTCTTGTGAAATTCCAATTAACACAAACGCTGTATAGTCACCCGTGGTAGATGAAGCCAGGTCAAGACCAACGATCAGGCGTTCAAATTTTTGCGGTAGCCAAGCTTCACGGATCAGATGTGATCGAATTCCCTGAAAAGATACTTCAGGTATTTGGTTCTGTCTTTGCAGTAAAAAACTTTCTAAATCTTCTTCTCTTTCTTGCTGTAACGTCGCCAAACTTAATCCTGGCGCTTCTACTGTCTCTGGCTCCCAAAAGCTTTTCTCTTGTCCAAACTCATCTTTTATGATCGCAGACTGCGTGATTACTCTCCATTGTGGCGGTATAAAGATACGTGTATAAACATCGTACTTTGCCATTCGAGTTCCAAGGCAGATAGTGCGACTTCCATCGAACTTGACAAACCTTACAATCTGGTTCCAGTTCTCCGTTAGCTTTTCTTGTATACCTTTATTCCTACCTTCACTAGGAGATTTAACCACGTCGTCAGCAATGATTAAATGGGCACGCTTGCCGTTCACGCTTCCTTTTAATCCGCTACAAGCCAGTGTGTACGGTTCCTCTATGACCGAGACACCAGCGTGAGTAAAGTCAATAGCCCACTCCCTCTCTCCCCATTTATTCTTAGACGGTTGTATTTTTGGAAACACTTCCTGGTAGGGCTTCGACTCAAGAATTGCTTTTATCTGCCTGCTCTTGCTCGCAGCAACTTCAATCGTATAGCTGATGTATAAAATTTTTAGCGATAATCCTAGGTTGATGTGAAATCCGATATTGTAAGCTACCCACTGTAAAAGTACTGACGACTTGGCACTGTTTCGCGGCGCAAGTATACAAGTATCCTCACCTGCTATCCCATGTAAGTATTTGTTTGAGTCTCCTGTATTCAATGCATCTATCCATTCCAACATATGTGAATAGGTTTTATGACCACACACATACTCTCTGAACTTGATAAAATCCGTTGCTGCCTGCTTAGCCTCTAACGATTGAGTTCGTCCTTTAGCTCTAAGTAGTTCCGTGTTCTTCGCTACTTTCTCCTGTTGCTTCGGGGTCAAGAGGCTGATCGGAAACTGGATCATCTTGTTCATTCTCGCTTAGTTGTGAAATCGAATAACCAGCACTTTGGATCAATGCGAAAGCTTGACTAAGGGTTAACAAATCGCCTTTACCCTGACTTAGCATTTTAAGTTCTCCATTAATATGTCGTTCTAGCGCCAAGCTGAGGGTATGAATACTCCTGTTACTACCATCATTAGCCAGTTCGTCAAGAAGTTTTTGCTCTATTGCAATTTGTGCATTCTGATGCTTCTTTCTTGCTTTACAAGAAGTTTCATTATAATCTTTTACCCAATCTTGAAGGCTCCCACTATATCCGATCACTGTAGGTTCTCTCGTGTGTGGTGACGATTGGGGAGGTAGGACTTCAGCTTTCACAACGGGTGATGATTTGGATTCCCTTTTAGGTTTAGGTTTTTCTCCACCGCGCCATTCTGCAAACCAGCGTTGAACAGTCCGAAGGGTCAGTCCTAGAGTTCTGGCAATTTCGGTCGCACCTTGCCCACTTAGAAACATCAGTCTAGCTTCTTGTTTTTCCTCAGGTGATGGCATACGGGATGTCACACGACATACGACATCCCTATTGTGTCATAACTGTTTCAAATAATCTTTTTTTATTGTTTCTAGAATTATTTCTACATTCATGTCAGTCTTGTTTCGGTAGCGGTTGTTGTAATATCCTTTTCCATCTGGATCTAATGAATGTTTACTTTGATGAGTCACAACTTCATCTTTGTGTAATTCCATCCACTTTGTAACAGTCTGTCCATTAACTCCAGTCAGTTCTCGTAATACTTTGTTGGTAGGGTTGATTTTGTACTCTGGAGTGTTGTCGTTGTACGCGGTCACTGCTTGCCAAGCACGGTTTAATTTTTCTTCAGCACTTCCCTCTTTGCGCGTTTTGAACAGTCTATCGGAGTCCATTTCTTTTACTTCCATTTGAGGTAAGCGAGGGCGGTTAATACGTTCTTCAAGTTCTGTAATTCTTTGGGTTTTTTCAACTATCAGAGCATCTTTCTCAGCTATCTGTGCATTGAGTTGAGCAATGATGGTTTCTAATTCTGCAATACGTACCATATCTTCAGTTTCCTTAATTACTGTCGTTGTCTTAGGTTCAATAGTTAAAAAGTGAATCTCAGTTGAGTCAGGTTCATAGTCGTCATAGTGAAGAGTACTAGCTGAAGTCTCACCGTGGTAGGTAACTTTTTCACCCTTGAATTCTGGGATGATATGACCTGCAAGGACACCTGCATAAGTAATTTTGGCTTTACTGGTAGCGTTTGGGTAATCTCTGAGAGTCAATATTTTGGTCGTACAAGCTCTTAAAAGAATATTTTTTCTGTTGTAACCTTCATCAATTTTTGGTAAGAAATCAAAATAGAGTTCTGTTACTTTTCTGAGTTCATAGCCTGCTTGTTCTTCAATTTTCTTCCAAGTACTTTCCTTATCCCATCCTAGGTCTAGAAGTTTCTGAAATTTGTCTTGGTAGGCTTTGATTTCTGGAAGTGATCGAAAGTATTTAACACGATTTACAAAGTCACTAGTAGGCACTAAGAGAGACGTGTACGTGGTGACTTCTTTATCACGTTTCTTAGCAAGTCCGATTACCTTTACACCATATTGAGCATTCTTGATATATGGGGGAATCCAATCAGAAATTTCAAACTCACTGAGCATGACAATCTCGGACGGGCGACGCCCACTGGCAGCTATCAAGCCTACTGCGAGTTCATAGGGGTCGTTACTGTTGAGTAACTGGAGTGTGGTTTTCAGGTACAGATCCAAATTGAAAACCTTGTTTGGTGCGTCCAGTGCGTCCGCTAACTCATCTTGACTAGCAGTCTTGACTTGCCGTTCTTGCCTCCGTTCTTTGATATCTTCATTGGCTTCTTTCCAAGAGATATCAGCTAGTCCTGTGAACTTGAAAAATAGGTGACGTTGAATAAACTCACTCTTACCCTCTGCCTTGAAAGCAAAGAATAGATGGGCGGTGTCTGGTGTGGGTTGTAAGGTCTTGAAGAGTTTGGAATAAGAAGCGAGTTTGTTAGACCGGGATTTTGGTTGTAGACCATCTAGCTTGAGTGTTTTAACTAGTTCTGTACAAGCTTGCTCAACTTCCTGCACGTCGGTCATCTGAGACACTTTCTCGAAAAATACCACAGGTTCAGCTTTTTCCTCTTGAACAGGTTCATTTACTGACTTTAACACCTGTAACAGTTTTTCTTGTAACTCAGATTTAGGGGTACGGCTATACCCTTTAATTCCCACTTTTTTAGCTAATACGTCAAGTTCTTTTTTGGTTCCGAGTTCGATTTGGTCTTTAGTTGAGTTCATCGTTTTATTGAACATGTTAAACTACAAATATAATATAACATAATACTCTAAGTTGAACAGGTTCATACATATTATTGTTTAACCTGTTTTTTCCGAAACATCATAGATAAAGTTCTATGGTTGGTAGTTGACAAAATTCTTCCTTCAAAAATTTGGTAACCCAGTTACTTTTTCTCTCCGTAAAGCAAAAAAGCGCATATTACATCCCTAGAAGAGCTATTCCGTAGTGTGATGTTCGGGCAAGTGGCGCTACTGCTTAACAGGTGCGGTTTATAGCTGTGGGGTAGTCAAAGATTTGACCGTAGTCTTTATCAAAGATTCTTTCCATCCCCCCCACGTTTTATCAATGATGCTTGCTCCGCTCAATCCCTTGCTGTATAGGGGTTGTAGTGCTTTCTCTTGCCGTGTAGCCGATCAGCAGTCCTACACCCAGCAATGCCACTAGACCACCAGCTATGACCCTAGGAGAGATGGAGTAATTCCGCTTGGAGTCGTAGCGACTGAACATCCATAGAACCATTGCATATTGATGAGGATAGAGATCGTGCCATTCTCTCGACTTAATCAGTTTGACGTTTCTATGTTTAAACTGCTTGTGTAATGTGTCCTCAATAGCAGCCATATCCGCCACATAAATTGCTCGGACTACTTTGTAATTACAGCACGGTTGGCTTGAGTGCAATGTGTCTAGACGATTTTCTACACTGCGAGTAAGACCAATCTTGCAGCGGCGCAAGTAAACACCCGGAATGTATCCGTGATAACCTTCTGCTTCGAGCAAATATATCCATCCGGGTACATTATCGTTCCGTTGTTGCCATGTCATAATGCAAAGATTCCTGATAATTTACATGGAGTCGAGTTTTTAAGACACTGGAAGGTATCAACCTCCCAGTGCTTTTGCTTTTATTCGTTATCTGTAGCGGATTCTAGCCACTTCAAACCAGCTAGGTTCACATCTTGCGGATTATCTAAGATGACAATGTTTGCGTTATCAACTTCATTCTTGAGGTAACGGATAATCCAATCGCTCACCACACCGATCGCAAACCCGCCACCTGTGCAGTACAAGTGTTCTCCTTTAGCTAATCTCTGGGATATGGTGTCAAACAGCTTTTGTATTGCATAATTGCCGCTAACCCATTCACTCATCGCACCTTCTACCTCACCCGCAATATCTTTTACCTTGCCGCTACTGCGTAGGGGCACACGCCACTCTCCGATCTCTGTAAGCGCTGAAAGTTCAAGTGCTTCTTGGATATCTGAGTTTTCAGCTTGGATTGCTCCCCGGTCAGTCCTAGTAAGACTTTTAAAGATTCGATTAATGATGGAAGTCATACCGCCACCGCTCACGGGAGTCTTGCCAATGGTCGAGATCTCATCACCATCCCAGTTGTAAGTAGTAAAAGTGATTGTTCCACCTCCAAGGTCGAGCAAGTGGAAGTGCTCCTGATCGCAGAGGTTTACAACTTCCAAAGCGCTTCCTTCACCCTCATCTATGAATTGGCAAGCTTTGACCGTAACCTTAAATTCAATGTCCTCCCAAGTAAAATCTGAAATCTGCTTTAGCATCCGGTCTAACTCTTTCCGTTGTGGACTAGATAAGGTAACGACTCTAAGCCAAAGGTTAATCTGTACTGGTTGGGTCTTTCGGCGTCTACCTTCGATTGCTGACTTAAGAACCTTGCGGTAGTGGGTGATAGCTCCCAAAATCCAAACATCCAAGTGAGTAAGCTTATTGTCTTGACTGGACACAATAAGCGTTCCGTTAACGCGGTCTATTGCAGCGCCCACAACATAGTTTCGCTTTCTGTAACCAAAGCAGCCATCATTGCGTAGTGGTACTTCCCCTTTGATTTCTTTGGCTTCAGCATTGAAAGATTTATAGGTTCCGTTAAGCCTGCACTTAATCCGTTTAGCCCCTGCATCAATGTCTAGCTGAAAGTCGATAGCTTTGTTGTGTTGAGCGTGTTTCTTCTTTTTTGCGATCTCAGGTAAATGAATGTTTGTATCTTTTGTCACGGTAGTTTCAGTGTTATTGCTTGTCGGTTGGCTATCGAAATCTTTGGAATACATCTCTAAGTGTCCTCAAAATAATTGATACATTATCGATCTAAGGGCGGTACCTCATCGGTAATTTGCCCTTTACTGCAACTCACTTTCTTCTATTGCAATTGAACTGTTAAGCTAAAACTGAATATTTAGTATTAGTAATTAGCTCATTTTTTCTCATCCTGTTTTTATATGTTTGATTTTCAACTAATAAGAATCGTGTGATATCACCCGAAATCACCCGCTACCCCCTATAGGGAAATCACCAGGTGATATCACCAACGCAAAATCAATACTTTCAGCCGTTCATCACACGACCATCACACGCTTATCACCCGTCACACGTGTGATATCACACGACTCAAAAATAGTTATCACACGGGTATTTTTTCAGAATTACTGTTAGTTAATCAAGTGTTTAGCTGTAAATTTGTGTCCACATTCTTTACATAAGTACTTTTGTACTGGTGTTTTGGCTTGCGTCATTCCGTTGTTTACAACATTGTCAGATTCGCATTCTGGACATTTGACCGACAGGAGCGCGTCACCACTCAACACTTTTTCTTGAATTGGTTCGATGACACTGGTGATTAGCTCTTGAGGGTTACTGCTACCATCACCCATGATCTCGTAGTAGTCGTAAGTGTCGAAGTCAGGAAGCTGGATAAACTTTGGTAGACCAGTCAAGGGAACAGCTAAAGCAAAACGGTAAGCACCTGGGTCAGTGAAGATATCAAGACCTAACTCTTCATTCTTGCGATCGCAGAACTCTTGAATTTTGCGATACTGTTCTAGGAGTTTGGTTTTATCTTCCGGTGTCACTGTTTTAGCTTTATCTAACCAAATACCCGCGTTAGCTCCAATGTGCAGTTGAACCGCGTTATTCCAGTCGCTCCAAGACATTCCAGAAATGGTAGAAGCGTCACAGGCTTGACCAATGTAGATTGCACCAATGTTTTGATGACTGGCTTGCTTGAGTGAATACGTCACCTTGTCCCTAAAGTAGTAGTAGCCGTTGTTCTCCCTTTCTTGAGCAATGGTAGAATCAACCTCATCAAAGATGAACAGTACAAAGCGATGATTAGCTTTTGACTTGGAGCGTTGATCCAATAGGTCACAAAGCGCCTCCATTCCTGCCACATTGTCAGCATGGGTAGTGCCTGTTTTTGGCATGTCCCAATAGTCTTTTTTACTTCCGTCTTGAGGGTCATACAACCTAATCTCACCCTGTCCCTTGCGAGATCTCATGATGGCTAAGGCTAGGTTTTTAGCTGTGGGTGACTTGCCACCTGTAGACCCAGCGGTAATTCTGACTCTTTCCCAGTTCTTGACGTAAGACTCGAACTTCTCAACTGGAATCCAGATTTTATCAATGTCTCCCTTGGCTTGCTCTTTCTTAATTGCTTTCTTTGTGGTGACAATCAAAGTGATTGAGCAGTTTTGATAGTTAAATTCAAACTTTGGTAATGTGCCAGGGAATGCGCCACACTCAGAAGCTAGTAACTCACGTGTATTACCTGGGAATAATTCTGTATCTGTAACCCCTGGATTTTTACGAATTGCATAAGTGATTGTGTAACCTGTCTCGCTTTCATCCCATGTAATGAAGTCGAGCTTATAGCCAAGACGGTTGTAATAGTGTAGCGATACAGTATTAGCTACCTCTGCAATATAATAATCACCTGTTGCTAACAGTGGTTTCTGTAATTCCTCATTCTGTTTGGTCAAATCGTCAATGACTAAGTTTCTTTGCTCAAGTAGGTCTAAGAGTTGAGAGTGAATGCTGTTGTTGTTCAGGAGTAGGGCTTCATATTTTTCAGTGATCCGTTCGTCTACTTCATCCATTGCACCTCTGATTCTTGCTCTAGCATCTTCTTTGGGTATGGATGCTTGTAGAGAAGTTTTCAACGACTGTGATTCACTCTTAAAGTTCTTGACCTGTGCATCTTTCCAGCGAGTTTTGACATTCAAGAATTTATTGTCAAACTCGAAAATATAATCAAGAATTTCTTTAAAATCAGTAAGGTTAAGTTTCTTGATTTCCACCATTGCGTCAGTCAAATCTTGCTTGAGTGAGGCAATATCTCTTAAGCGTTTATCGAATGAGATCCTGATCTCATCGCTAACGTCTGCTTTTTCAAGTGCTTTCTGGATTGCGTCTAAATTGTTGTACCTCAGCGAGAAAAAGGTAACTGTGTGTTTTTTACAATCTTCAAGAAAGTCTTCAATTCTTGTGTCTTTGGCGTCTACAACGTCCTGCAAAGCTTTGATTTTGATGTCTTTGGCAGAAATAGCTTTTAAGTACTCTTCAGCCTTAACGTTCAATTTTTCCTGCAATTCAGATATCTGCTTAAGGTTGGTTTCTTTGTCTACCTCAAGAACTTTAATTCTGCTCTTGAGTTCATCAATCTGTAACTTAAGTCCTGCAAGTTCCCGATCCTTAAGTTTAGAGTTGTCGTCTAATTTCTGCTTAAATTCGCGCTCAAAGTCGCTGTTTTTCTCGTTGTAAGCAATCCCAAGTCCGAGAGCAGTTAAGGCTGTTGTAGCGCCTCCTATGCCAATTGTGCCTGCAATTTTCTGGGTAAGTCCTTGAGTATGGAAACTTTGGACAAGACCAACCGCGCCTAGTAGTGTTGATCCAAGAACTAAGCCAAAATATACATGCTTAAACATATGTTAATATCTCCTTAATTTGTAATATGTAGTTTTGAGGGTGTACTACCTTGTACACCCTTGCTTTGCTGTGAGTAAAGTACTTTAGCCGTTAAAAACCAGCAGTAAACTTGGCTTCCGTCTCTTGCTTAATGCGTTCTTTCTCGTATTGCACCGATTGAATTTCGTAGCCTTGCTTCTCGATATCCTCACGCATTTTGGCTATTTTAAGGATCTCAGACTCCCTGATCAGTTCAGTCTGGTTTTGGGTTCCTTCTGTCCTTATCTGTTGCTGTACTAGCAATTCTCGGTCTTGCTCAAGCTTGGATAGTTCAGTGTCACGACTGACAACCGCGCGGTGATAAGTGACGGCTTTTTTCTCGTTGTTGACATCCAGGGTCTTACCATCAATTAGCATCCCGATAAGCTTTTTCTGCTCATTGTCCAGCGTGGTCAAGTCTTGTTTGAGCTTGGTATTGTTTATTGCTACGCCAACAAAATTACGTTGTCTGGCTATAACGATATTTCGCTGTGTGGCGGTTCCAGAGTCCATCTGAGGTATAGACTCATCAATGTCAGCGCTTGCTCTAGCCAAGATTTCAGAGGTGTTTACTTTCCCGTCGGTTAGTGCTGATGGGTTCCTATCCTGATCAGTTCCTTGTACTGTTTGGGCAATTTTTGAGGTATACCGTTGAACCGTGGATACTGCGTTAGCACCTTTCTCTATGGCAGAGGTGACACCGTTGCCTATCTCTTGAAGCTTTTCTACAACACTTTGGGGTGTGGGTTGTGCTGTTGACTCTGTAGGGGCTTCTAAAACGGCTTCAGCGGTTGTTTCAGCTATGGGTGTAGTAGTTTCACCTGTTACGCGCTTAGACCCTGTTAAACCGCCTTTTTTGCCGCGATTAGACTTTTCTAGACTAGCGCCTGTTACTGTACCTGTTTTGCGTGCTGGCATGGGATAATTACCTTATATAGTTGTTTTCTTCTTGAACACCTGATGTGTTTGAGGGCGTCGCTTGTTTGTAAGTGGCGCTTTCGATTTCTCGGAAAGCTTCGAGATCTCGGAGGTCAATGTAAATAGGCTCCGAAACCTGCTTGGGTGGCTTGACACGGGCAATTGTTGGATTAGGTGCTACATAAACATTATCTGGATCAATAGGGTCGTCATCACCCCAAATGAGTTTTCTAGCAGTGTATTGGCTATGGTCTATGTGAGTTTCGTTAGTGTTCATCATTCAATTCCATGCGTGTTTTGACTTTGCGGGAAATGTTAAGACCGTAGCAAAAAGCCTTGAGTAGCTCAAGAATTTGCTCATATTCTGTGAGATGTACTGAGAGTGGAAGTTCAACGTCAAATAGGGTACTCTCTAACTTGCAAGTACCGCCTAGAGTGAGGTGTATCTCTATTTGCTTTTCCATTGGTCGGGTTCCTTATTTGGATAACTCTTGAAGCCTGAAAGTTGCTGCTGATATAAGACTTACAAGTTCATTCGTATCTCGAACGTCTGCGATGTTATCGGCTACCCAGTCACAATCTTCTTCATCATGAGCAAGTAGAGGAACTCTTAAGCCTAAATCGGCATAGGCTCTTGAAAATCCACATGAGTGGCGCAAGGCTTCAGTGGCAGCATGGATCACAGAGGCAGTCTCAATAAAGTCGAGTTGTGAGAGCAAGTCTTGAATCTTCAAATTAGGTTTAGGGGTTTCACCCATAGTGTCCATGTTTTGGTTCCGGTCTACAATTTGAGTCATCGAATGTTTTTTAGGTACTTGGTACACAGCCTTTCGCTGTTGGCAGGGGTGAACCCTACTAGCAACGGAGGCTTTTAGTTTTGGCAATTCCGGCAGTCTAGGGATTGCAGCCGCTACACCTATGTAGTCCTGTGGGGAGTCCAATCTACTCTCAGGTTTGGGTTGTGGTGTGAGCGGTTGTTTGCGCCTCACATTTATCAATGTACACCATTCAACTCATATCGTGTGCATCAAACACATACAGAAGTGTTATATAAACACTCTTCAGCGATAAGCACATGATATACGTTTTTATGCGCATAATTGTCACAATAAAGTTAAAGTGTGTATATTAGACACAAAAAACGGTAACTTATATGTATATTGCAGCAAGTAATGAGGAAAAACGTTTAGTGGGGCGACCAAAAAGGGACGATTATACTGAAAGAGCTAATCTAAAACTAAATTCTGAAATAAGAAAACTTCTAAAAAACTCTGCCAATATAAACGGCAGAAGTGAAAGCGCTCAAGTAGAAAGGTTTGTAGTTGAGTCTGAAGCGCTAGCTAGATTGCTTAAAAAAAATCCTGATCTAGCATCCAGGTTGCTCCCAAGTTTGAATGAAGAGATCAACCTATTGTTGCATGAGCTTTTATGATACGCTTATACCATATGCTGACAGAGTAAATATGTGGGTATAAGAGTACCGCGAGCAACCGTAACGTATACAGGGCAACCATGTTAGCGCTGCCTGCTCAATCAGCACAAACTTTTTAAAAAGTTAGAACAACTTTCTTGCAGTACACGTGTGCTGTAAAATATTTCACAGTAAAAACAAAACACCCAGTGCATCTACACCGGGCATCCAAAATATACTGAACGACAATTTTTACATTGTCAACTAAAGATAATCATAAACCTTTTTTGTTTAAACATATTGGAGACAATATAAAAAATAAGGTTTAAGTTTTTGGAAAGCGGTGCGGAACCTGGGATTTGTACAAATCACGGGAGGAAACCGTTTTGCAAAAATTAGACAAGTCTAACTATATAACTATCGAGTTATATAAAAATTATAACCCCCCAGGGGGGATAGAAGCAAGCACTTCACTGTACTCTCTGATCCAACAGCGTGATCTCACGAGTTGTCTGGAAGTCTTGGAAAGACTGGGTTTCGCGGAAGAAAGAGCAATTCACGCGATCACGGGCTTGCAGATTCTGGGAGGTGTGGCATGAGCACAACACTCTTAGAAACCTCTGGATTTAGTCAAGAGCTTCTTGACAAACATCATGTGAAATCCGCAAAACTCTTCTTACCAGGACTTCCAGAAAAGAATCAGAAACTTTTTGATGTTTCCAAGATGATAGGATTTGACCCTGAAAAACTTTCTGTTGAGAAGAACGGAAAGAAGGAGTATCTTAATGTACAGTATATAGACTCAGAAGATACTGAGTTTTACACGTCTGATGTAGAATGGCTCTCACAACAGTCCAGAACTGGATTAAGTACTCAGATTAAAGGGATACACCCAGACGCACCTAAAAAGATTTTTTGGCATAAAAAACATGCTGCTGAATTGAACCAGGCAAGGGTAAAAGCAGGACTGAAAGCTTTACCTGTTGTAGGTTCCGACGCTCATTTTGTGGATTATCTAAAAGACTGTGGTTGTCCGGTATCTATCGACAAAGTTAAAGAGGGTGAAGACCTTAGTAAACTTCCCATTTTTACTTACACCATGAATGCTCACTTTGCCACTGCTGAGTTATTAATGGTGTTTGATGGTCGCGTCAAGACAGAAGTTAAAAAATTCATCAGAGAGAAGAAAATTATCGCCCGTCGTCGGTTGGTGATTGAGAATTTTATTCATCCTGGTAAGTCTGAAGATTGGGTACAATTTGAGACTGTGGTAATCGTGATCGGTGGTGTTCGGTACGCTCTCAGGCTCAGAATTATCGATACCTGCGCTATTCATGGCGTCGCACAATATAAAGATATTGCTCAAAACGTAGGTTGGGAGCTAAAGCACAAAGATAAACTCTCCAAGAAAGATAAAGGTAAAATGCTAGATGTTGCCCTAACACGTCCTGCTGATTTTGAAGCTTACGCGCTGGGTGATTTGGATGTGTGGGATATCTTAGCTATGTACGATGTGAAGTGGCGTGAAGTCTACAAAATCTTGGGTTTGGAGAAGTATTACCGTGAGCCAGCACTCACTATTGGCGCGTCTGTTCGTGATTTGTTTTGTGCTGCTCTGGCTTCAAAACTAAACATTGGTACTACAGACGAAAAAGGTAATTTTGAGTGGAAGAAAGATTTTGATAAACGTCTGAAAGTGTGGATGGAATTCAACGCTACAGAGATACGTTCTTGGGTGGAATCTACTGCTGTATTACTCTGTAAGGTAGAGGGTGGACGATGCCGTAATAACAGACCTAAGAGTACTTTTATCAAGCGTAAAACCACAAACGGATATGATGTGACCTACGACAAAAACATCATCATAGATATCGATATTAGCGGATGTTATGGGGAAGGGCAACGGAATCAGTTATTTTTCTTAGGGCATCCCGCAGTGATGGAACTCGACCTAAAAGGCAACAAGGAACGCTATAACAAGTACCCAACACTTAGAGAGGTGTTAAAGTCTTTAGACGTGAAAATAGATGTCTTAAAGCGTAGAGATCAGGCGGATTGGGAAAATACCGATAACTGGGGTCAATTGGTGTCTGGCGGCTGGATGATGCGAGTGAGTACATCAGAATCATTAAAGTATGGTCAAGATTTCTTTGCTAGCTGGTTTACTCTGACCGGACATAAAACCAACATCATGTCAAAGTTTATCAAAGGTAATTTAAGCACCGATACTGAATTGATAGATAATCTTGAGGGAATTGATTTTGATGAGAAGTACGGTACGACTAAAATCTTTGAACATGAACTCCACAACGGGATTTTAACTCATGAGGGTTTACAGTGGATTTTAGCTACTGCAAGCGACAGACAACGAAATGAACTATTAGATAAAATCACCGTGCTTGCTGGCGCTTACTACCCGCGAGCAAGAGAGGTTAAACCGACATCATGGGAGACAGCTATTGATGAGTTAGATAGTGTTTATGAAAACTGGCAAGGTAAAAACACTCTCAAAGTCACCAACGCCAAAACAGGAGCCACCCAACAAAATTACGAATCCTGCCATGCTTGGATAGGAATTAATTTGGGTGAATTGATTGTTGACAAGTTACTCATTGAACGTAAGAGAGCAATAATCAAATTTGGTAAGAAATCACCTTTAGACCAGTTGTTTAAACTGTGTGTCAATACTCTTTACGGTGATATGGTCAGCCCATATTTCATCATCAGCAATCCGATTGTAGGAAACAATATCACAGCACGAGCAAGGGCACTTGCTTGGTATATGGAAAAGGGTTTTAATGGGTTTGAATCTATTACTGATGGTTGTGGATTTTTGCTGAACGAGGTGATTTTCAACATCTATCAGAACAGAAAAGAGGTTAATGGTGAACTGATAGGGGATGTCAGAGATAAGAGACTAAAAGATAGGAAAATTACAGATAAACCATTAGGTGGATATGTTGAAATATTGGCTTATTGGAAGGAATTTTTAAGGTTTGATAAAGATAAACCAGAAGGTGTAACCGATAGAGTTCTAGGACTTATTCTCATTGATAAAAAAGAGAATCAAGAAGACTTAAGTCCTACTATCGAAGAAGATAAAGACCATCCTGGGTTTTTCGTTGGAAAACCAGAAAAAGCAATGAAGTGGCTTGATGGAAAAATATCAAAAGATGAAAAAGAAAGAGAACCTGGTGCTGCTATGGAACATCTACAAAGTTTATTTCCTTGTGTTGATGTTTTACACGCTAAAACCACATATCTAGATGTTGATAAACACACACTGCAACCTATCTACACACCAAGAACAGGTCAATTTAGTTTTGAGACAAAGGATGCTTATGTAGCTGGTGGTTTTCATGGTAGTGCAAATTATATATTTCAAAAACCTGATGGTTTATACCTAATCAAAATGAGGGGATATGAAACAGGTAAAAATCATGAATCTGTTAAATGGGAGCATGATTTGGAGCCGTGGCAGTTAGGTTTGGATAGTAACGAAAATGAAGAAAAAGAACAGTTTATAAAAACTGGCAGATATGGGAAAGAGAACAATCCTGGTAAAGATTTCATGATTCAGTTACTGAACAATCCTGAAGCAATCAAACGTCAAGAAGTCGCCATCAAAGAAGGTATTTTTAAGGTAGGTGAATATGTAGAGAACGCTGATAAATTCGACAGATTAGGTATTGAACCAGGTGATACCATCAAACGTAAAATGTTAATGCAAGAGTTCAGTCTTACTCAATTCACTTTCAAAACTTATGAACAATACATAAGTTGGAAAAATGTTATTGAGAAAGATAAAACCACTGAACGTCAATCACTCGAAGGATTTTTCTTGAATGGTGACGGTACGCTAAATTTTATTAAAATGACTGAATGGGTGGCAGATGCTATTGAGCGTGGTGTTACGAATCCTTATAAAGAATTGGATGAACACAACAATAAAGCGAGAGACAGACAATGTTCACATCCACAATTAGAAAATTATGAAATGATTGGAAAAAAATTAGATGGTTTAGAAGTAAAAGAAAACTCTGAATCTCAAACAGAAACTAAACAAAAAGCAACACCTAAAACAGGAATCAGACAGAAATCTAAACCTGAAGAAAAATCTAAATTTGTTGAAAAATCAAAAATAAAAAATGAATAATTGATAGTAAAAACTTGTGTTGTTTTTAGTTCAATGCAAGCTACTATAAATAACGTTTGTCTTCACATTATTATTGTCTGACATCTCTATGTCTCCAACTTCCCGTGTGTGGTTGTGGGAGTAAAAGTTTTATTCTTCCGTTGAGTGAGATTTGCGCTGTAGAATCTGTTGTATTAGTTCGGCAGTCTGTCGTATCTCATTTAAAATCTCCTGTTGTTCCAGTCGCTCTACTCGTGCAAGTTCAGCATATTCTCGTGCTTTCTCACACTCTACTCGTGCAAGTTCCGCAAATTCTCGTGCTTTCTCACGCTCTACTCGTGCAAGTTCCGCAAATTCTCGTGCTTTCTCGCGCTCTACTCGTGCAAGTTCAGTAAATTCTCTATAGTTCTCCTGTGACTGCCTGGTTTCTTCGGCGGTCTGTCGCTGCTCTTCTGAGAATTGCCGTTGGTCTTCTGAGGATAGCCGTTGTTCTTCTGAGAATAGGCGTTGCTCTTCTGAGAATTGCCGCTGCTGTTCATGAAAATCTGAATTATCGTAGCGATGTTCACCCACTTCCATAGCGCTTCTTCTCTTACTTCTAAATAGTAAGTTTAGCGTTAGTGGAAGACTGAACGAACTATCAGAACAAAAGTACTATTCTCTTACATCTCTATATCCCCCGTTTCCCGATGTGGTAGTGGGGGATTTTAATTGGTATCAGCTAGTTCTTGAATCGGTGGAGTTTGCCTGTATCCCATCAATTCGTAAACTGCTACAAAATCTTGGGCTAACGCTACCAACAATTCCTTATCACTGTTTCTGATATCGTCGAAATCACTAGTCTCAAGCAAATTGAAAACACGTTCACTCGATCCATATTGATAAGCCCGTATCAATTCACTTAGTTGATCGACATACTTCATAGCAAGTAGCTGCTTTTTGATGGTGGAGAATTGTGTCATGAGTACGTTTGTATTACTATTTCTTTATAATACTACGGTTGTAGAAAAACTTTCCAAATTTGGTTAATTACGCATATTTGTTAATACTACGTATATATAGAAAAATGAAGAACTTAGTTAATTACGCATATTTATTAATACTGCGTATATATAAGAAATTACAAGAATTTGAATAATTACGCATATTTATTAATACTGCGGTTGTAGGAATTTTGCTTTACCAGGTGGGGGATGGTCAAAAATCATTGACACTATTCTCAAGAATTAACAGGGTAATTTTGCACCAAAGTCAAACGACCTTGGGAGTTTGGTGCAAATTGAACCTTATAACCACAGTAGTTTCAGCCAAAAATGACGTGTGAATCGACAATCTGGGGGATATAGGGTTACACGTCATGACTTCAAAAAACTGTGTCGTGTTATTGAGAATGGATGAGAATGAGTTTTGATGCGAGCGTGAGCGAGCGACGCCTGATCGGAGAGAGGGCGTACTCTTACCACTGGTACGAACCGTAGGTGAGCTACCAGTGGCGCGAGCGTGAGCGAGCGACGCCTGATCGGAGTGGAGGGCGTACTCTTACCACTGGCACGAACCGCAGGTGAGTTGCCAGTGATGCGAGCGTGAGCGAGCGACGCCCGATCGGAGAGAGGGCAGCATTCAACGTGGGTGAGGTTGGTCAAGTGGTTGGCGAAACGTTCAAAAATTCGGCGGCGGCGGCACAACGAAGAATCAGGTTTTGAGATGAGTTAAATGCTAGCACGCTAGCCTAAAAAGCTTAGTGTAGTATAGCGTCGTGTCTGTAGTGCAAAAAGTCATAGTGATCGCATTACAATGCCTGGTAGTTTTAACGTCCGAATAACTCCCCCTACCCCGCCCAGGATGAGCAGGAAGCCTGGTTGTTAAAGAAAAGGATGGGTTTATCCTTTAGCGCTGGCACTTGTCAAAAAAGGTTTTTTTGTTTGGCTTGGAGGATTATTTAGAAAAGGTGAAGGAATTAGCGAACCCGCGATAAGATTTTGGGTTTTGGAATTTCCGGGTATGACGCCCGACTGAAAAAGGAGGGCGTCATTCAACGTGAAGGTAACGCGAGGTCGGTTTGTTTCGGCGCGATCGCCCTTCGGGCAAGCTGTTCATAATTTTTATATAGAACATGTTCATCACCAAATAGAAATTGTCTCAGGCGCGATAGCCCTCCGGGCGACTTGTTCAAATAACAGGTTAAACACAATTATGAACTTGTAAGTGAACATGTTATTACAAGGATGAACTTGTACGTGAACATGTTATGGCAAGGATGAACTTGTACGTGAACATGTTATGGCAAGGATGAACTTGTACGTGAACATGTTATGGCAAGGATGAACTTGTACGTGAACATGTTATGGCAAGGATGAACTTGTACGTGAACATGTTATGGCAAGGATGAACTTGTACGTGAAC
>NZ_JCACKO010000078.1:0-23103 GCF_059505445.1 Brasilonema angustatum
ATTAGCAAATTATCTTCTGGATTTTTTGTCTCAGGGGGAATCTCTGCATCTCGCGCATCCCGTATTTCGTAGCCATATTGCTGAACAAGTGCGATCGCTGCATTTAGGTCTTTATCCCAAAGCTCAGCTGCTTTTCTGCTGAGCTTTGAAGCAGAGTCTGCCAAACTGTGAGCGTCAGCCAAAGAATATCGGGTCTTTTCTAGTGGGAGAGCGAGAATTTCAAGGCTTTTTGCAAAAAGTTTGTTTGCGCAATCCCACTCTAATCTTCTGATTTCTTCACGTCGCTCAGCCCATTCAGCCACTTGCTGTTGCGTCTGTTTTTTTTTCGATTCGTCCAAAGCTTGCTGCAAAACAACCTGATTTCGCGCTTTTGCTTGTTCCACTGCCAGGATGAAATTTTCATCTCTTTTGCACCTTTGTAACCAGGATTTTGAGCGCTTCACTTGATTACAAACTTCCACCTCGCTAGCGCCGCCGGCAAGCAATTCTATTGCATTCAACTGTAAAGAATTAAAACTTTTAGTCATAAATGTTAAAAATAATGCTTTAATACGTCAATTTTAGCGCTGATAACGTCAAAATCGCCCGGAAACAGGATAAAAGAAGTAGTTTTAAGTATAAATACTTGAATTCCTACGTATCATGATGTATTATATATGTATACAAAGAAAGCACACGCTTCAATGTGCTTTCAAACTACATAAAGGAATTCGTAAAATGGAATCAATGCTATTTGCAATTATACTATTTTGCATCATTTTAATATCTCTGTGTTGGTTGGCTACCCCAATTAAGGAAGAGATTATTGAAGGTGCGCCAACAACAACAGAAGCGCCTACAGAAGCGCAAGCAACAGAAGAATTGATCACAAAGGAATTAGTAGTAGTAACTGAAGTTGAGCAGTCAACACATTCAACGGAAGTACTACAAGAAGAAGAAAATATAGCTCTTGCGGTAGTAGAGGAATCAGTAACAGAACCCGGAACTCTTGCTGATGAATCTACACTTGACGAGAGTATTGAAGAAGTTCAAAATTTAGCAAAAAATGAGCATCAAAAGATTGATATCTTAGCTTTAAAAGTTTATAAAATAAACAAGAAAAGCTGTGTAAAGGTGACAGATTTACCCGAATGGTTTCAGGTGCCAGATGATATCAAGCTATACAAATCCAAAGAAAAAATGTTCATTAAGTTGCAAGATTTAGAACGACTTCAATAGAAAAAGCCAGCCCCTAAACGCGCGTAGGGCTGGCTTTTTCTTTTAGAATTTTTATAACAGTTTTCAATACTATAATTCTATCACAGCCAGTTAAACTTATCTCCAGAACAAGCAAGCCACTTTCATCTTAAAAGATGAAAGTGGCTTTTTTATTGCCTATTTAGGCAATTTTAATGTTCATGATTGCAGCGAACTCTCGTGCTTCTTCCAAGCAAAAGTTAAGCAATGCTGCTGCTTCCTGGTCTTGCACGTCGGAGATTTTCTCAACATATGCTGACTTTATGGTTTCCCAATCACACCCAACCTCAACAGAGAGAATATCCCACCATCGCACCGGATTTATATCAAAGTATCTTCTCCCAAATTCTCGACGTAGCATGTCAAGCAACCAAGGCTTAGGAGCACCTAGACGACTCTGTTTTAAATATTTTTTGAAAACCTCAATATCAGCTTTGCGCTGCTGTTCATGGGCGTGCTTTCCCCTTCTAAAAATAGCATCTTCATACCAATGTTCGGGGGGCATAAAGTTGAATTTACGATGAAACAAGAAGCTGACTCTTCCAATGTCTCTTTCTTTTTTGTAAGCACGTTGCAATTGAGATCTAAGGTAGGTGCATTGTTCTTTCTGCTCTTCTGATAGTAATTCTCCGAAGGCAACATCGGCGTAAGAGGGGGGATCTAAGCTTTCTTCCTCACCCGAAAACTCATATCCACATTCTGGGCAAATTTTAGCGAACACAGGAACGCTCGCATGACATTGGGGACATTCCTTGGTTGGAGTAAAAGACGGTTTATTCTTGGGGCACAAGCTTATAGGATGACTTTTAGTAATTAACCCCTGGCGCTTGAAATTTTCGCAAAAGTCCAACAGCATAGCGTCACTTTTTCCTTCATGTAGTCGCAGGGCACGTCCGCACATCTGGGTCAAAAGAGGGAGGGACCCAACTGGACGGGCAAGTATCACAGCATCACAGGAGGTTTCATCAAATCCTTCTGTCAAGCAACCAACGCTCGACATCAGTTGTGTTTTTCCGAGCTTGAATCGCTCATAAATTGGATCTCTAGAATCCTCTGGAATCTCACCTACTACTGTTTCTGCGACGATTCCGGCATCGTTAAACTGCTTCGACAAGTCATAAGCTTGCAAAACAGAAGCGCAAAAGGCGATTGGTTTTCGATCTGGACAGTGTTCTAAAAAACGGTTGACTATTTCGGCGTTCAACTTGGCATCACACACTTTTTGCATGGATTTTTCGGTAAAATCGCCGTTAGATCCAAAATCCAACTGTGAAAAATCAGCCAGCCCATTCCAGCCAAAGTGACGTGCCGTCACCAAATGACCCATTCTGATCAATTCTTCTGTTCCAGGCGCTTGGACAACTGCCTGGAAGAATTGGCAAAACCCTTCCTTACTTTTAGATCGCCAGGGCGAACCGCTCAACCCGACAAAGTAACAAGGGGAAAGCGGAAGGATGCCACCGCTATAGGTGTCAAACACTTTTTGAACTATCTTGTAGTAAGCGGTGGTATGACACTCGTCTAGAACTACGAACTTAATGTCTTCTGGTAAATCCCGATTTTGCAGAGTTTGGATCATCGCAATTTGCACTGGTGCATCTGGGGTCTTGGGATAGTCAGCCCAAATGATACCAGCATCTATGCCATACGCGCTTTTTAAAGTGTTAACGGTTTGAAAAGCTAGTTTTGTACGATGAACCAGGAACAAAACACATCGTCCTTTGTTAACAGCATCTGCAATCATTTGCGATGCCATTACGGTCTTACCTGCACCTGTCGGGGCATAAACCAGGATGGATTTTAGTCCCATCTTGAGGAAGCGATACGTATCTGCAATAATTTTTTTTTGATATTTTCTGAGTTTCATAATTTTTAGATAAAAACGACAATGTGGCGACCACCCCTTAGTGACATAAGGGATAAAAATTATCTCTTTTGACTCAAGTTGCGATCGCCGGAATCGAAATTTCTAGCAGTTCTTTGTGCCATTCTTCGGGCAAGAAGATAAGCATGTTACCTAATAACTTTGCTCTGTGGTGCGGGTTCAGTGCTGCCAAAATACAAGAAAATGATTTCCAGCCAAGAGTTGAGGCGATCGCAACCACTTCTTTTACCAGTTCGGTTGGGTCTAGGGTATTTTCTTCCAGTAGTAGGGGTAAGTACGTCTTTGCTGCGAACTGTTCGTCTTCGGTTAATGGCTCAGCCAAAGTGTTAACAGTCCTATATAGAGAACTTAATAGGGAAATTAACACTTTTCGGAAGCTGGCAAACCCACCAGCGACTTCATTGGCAATCTGAGATATCCTGCTCCTGTTGCAACCAACTATTTTGGCGATCGCACCAGTGGTAATTTTTTGCTTTGTTTCTTCTAAGGTTTTGAAGGCTTGCAGGATTGACCAGTTCATCCGCTCACCGGTGCTACCAGCTTCTGGAGTAATTTTAAATGCTGGAATTATTTCAAATTCGGCATCAGGGAATCTTTCCTTTAGATAAGATAGATCCGCATCGCTGGCAATGTACCAGTATAATCGCTCATCCAATCTTCTTGTGCTTCTGAGACGCCATCCTCCTTGCTGCATCTCATTTTCTACAAACTCCTGAACGAAAGCATCAAAAGCAGGATTACCTTTTGCAGGATTGCAATCGCCTGTCATCGTCGTGTACAGCATTTGGAGGTGACCGATGTTCTGAAACGGCGTCCCTATCGTCAGTAAAGCTGTTTTCTCCTTGTATCTGTTACTGCCACGGTTGTCGTGATGCCAGTAACCAGCTTCTGATTCTTCCCCTGGATCTAATGCTTTCTTATGGTCGATAATCCCTACGTTGTTGCAACCGTATTTTTCTTTGATAGCTGCACCCACAGCTGCAACTCGCTGCTTTGCGGTTTCACTGCGATCGCTCCCTAATAACCCCATCCCTGTGATTTGGATGATTTTAAGGTTCTTATAAGATTTTGTTTTTTGTCGGATAACAACAATCTCACTTGGATCACACTCAAGCTTCTTAGCCAGAGATTCTCTGGTTTCCGTTCCATCAAGAACTAGGGTAAAATCTGCTTGCTTTAGTTGGTCACGATGACGGTTGTTTTTTGTGTAGATGGTTAGGTTTCCGTATGCGATGCGGAAGGACCCGTCCTGTTGGTCTAACAAAATGTCTAAAACTGGGACAATGCAATTACTTGGTAGGTTCGCGATCGCATCTCGGTTATTTTTATCTGCTTCCTTTTGCATCGCCTTACGAGCGAATTTTAAAGCAGCAGCACTCCCTTTTCGGTCTTGGGGCGACATTCTATCTAAGGTTACGCTATCAGCTTCTTTTAACAAGTTCTCCAAATTTGGGGAGAACTTACGAACAATTTCTAAAGCCTCCTTAGCATGATCGTTGAGTAGATCACCGAGTTTTTCTCTAATCATCGCCTCCGTCCAGCCGAAACGGCTTTCTGATGTAATATTTTCTTCTCCGCTTAAGACTTGGCGTAGAGTAAAGATGATTGGTTCTAAAGTTGCCAGCGCTTCTGGCAATCCTGTAATCCACTGCTGTGTTTCTGTAATTTGATTTTCAATCTCAGCCTGTTGATCCAATAGGTCAGCAATTTGTCCCTTTAAAATAAGAACTTCTACTTCTAAATCTCGGATTATTTTGAGATTTGGGTCAATAGTGTTGAAGCCAGGAATGGACAAACTTCCCTGGATGTGAGTTGCGGTAATTTGGGATTCTAGTTCAAAAACTGCTGTCTGCCTTTGGTCAATCTCGTTCCCAATCTGGTCTTTCTCAGTATTTAATTCTGCGGTAAGGGACCAGCTTTTATGGATTTGGCTTTGTAAGTACATCCAAGCCGTGTCAAAATCTTTTAAGTCTGCTTCTGTCTGATCATGTATTTTGAATTGTGTCATCTCGTCCACGACGATTGCCACGCGGTGCAGCTCTATTTTCCCCTGCAACAATAATGCAAGCTCCTCTTTTACAACCTGCATTTTGGCAACGTCAGGCAGAGAATCTAGTGATCCTCGAATTTTCTTACCAGACAATGCATTTCTACGGTCTTGGAGGAATGTACTACCTGCAACTTTAGGCAAATTTCCAATACCAGCGCAAGAAAGGTAGTTTGAGCAAGCAGAGCGGCAGATGGGATTGTGACTACCTGACAACGAGGTTTCTCCGTGGTAACCTTTCCCAGCGTAATTGGTGAATTTACCAGCGTGGAAACAATTTCCCCCTATATTTGGAGTTTCTCCCCTGCGTGGATGACGAATATAATCATTGCCCAGCGGCGTTTTTTTGTCACTCTCCGCTACCATGCCATCATTCCGTACTGGCAGATCGATATAGTTTACTTCAATTCCCGCGACAGTGGGGTTCCGGTGGCTGGGACTAGTATAGAATACGGTATCCACACTCAATCCTTTTGGGGTCAATTCGCCAGCTTTTTGAGACTTTCCGGTGCCTCCTTCGCTATTGTCGAGTACAATCAGGGTTTTCCCAGTTTCTTTGGCTTGTTGAGCCAATTTTTCTATAGTTTGTTGATGCTGCCCTTCTTCAAACTCAATAATTCCAGAATCTACCTGTTTTTTTTGTTTAACCTCTGGTGCTTCGCCGAAACCGTTAAATCGGCGAGTGCGGTTTAAAAATTTCCTCAGTCGCCCTAAACGATTAATAAAGGAAGATTTCAGCGATTCTTCTTGTTGTTGTTCTGCGTGGATCTGGCAATGTTCCTCGAACTGCTCCTGGTCCTTTGCTCTCTGACTAAAGTCTTCTTTTGGCTCCCAAGTATATTGTTTTTGTTCTGGAAACCTGAAGCCATATTGTTTCGCAATGTGAAACAATGTACCGAGTGAAGTCCCGCCACGCTTAAAACTTCGGATTTTTCGAGCAATATTCCAAGTAGTATTTTTTATACTTGGTGACCATTCTTCCGCTAAAGCTTCTGCTTCTGCTGGTCCACAGTAGTCCGCCAGTGCCATCAGGACTTGACGGCATTCATCATAATTGTTTGATCCGGGATTGCGCGGTGGAATATAAGAGAGCGCTTTTTGAATCAGCTGATACGTATCCCATCCCTGATTCTCAGTTCTGGTACGAAATTCTGCCTTGCGTGCCTCAAGGGCTTTTGTCCTTGCTTCATGCTCAATCCGTTCTTGTAAGGCTATTCCCCGCGCTTGCTGCACCCATTCCACGGGCAACGTCACACCAGGTTGCACTAACGGAAATTCTGCCTTACTATTTCCATAAAATACACGACTTGCGTCTTTGCACGCCGGATCATGTGGTAAATGCTGCATTAAAAAGCGTGTACATGCTTCTACCGCATCCGCACCTTCTAAGTACTCTGGAAGCACAAACACAAGCCGGAATTTATGCCATTCTGGTCTGTGACTGGCGGTAGTGTAGATCAGCGCACAGTATTTTTTAATGAAGGGATGAGCAAATGCTGCCTCTAGGGTTAATTCGCCAGTGTAAGTCGTCTTTATTTTTCCATTTTCATCTTTGACTGGATTCCCCGATTCGTCCCGCAAAGGAGCGCTGTTATCAATATCCAGCAAAATTAAATTTGAACCAATAACATTGGTTTTGCTGCGAGATTTACCGCCTAGAAGGCCCCCAAGCAGGGCATAACCGCTGCTTATGTCGTGTTGGATATCTTCTACGGTGCCTTCTTTATCGATGAAGTTTTTGGTTAAAAGCTTAAAATCCCATCCCTTATCTTTTCCGCAAGTGTTTACGGCGTAACGGATTTGGCGTTTTGTATTATCCCGTGATACAATTTGTGTATCAGAATTTTTTTTATCAAGCATGAATGCCTCCAAGGTTGAGTAGGGTTAACTTGGAGGCATTATTTTTTGCTGATTCCGTCGCTGGATGACCTTTGAAAAATCTAAAAAAGCTGCTATCGTGAAAGAACAAATTGAAAGTAAAAAGCTTTTTAAGTGACCGAAAGGCACTTGATTCAGCGAGCGGAGGTGTTGATCAGCAAATCAGCCTCCCTTTTTAATTTATAGCCTTTATAAGTACAACATTTATCACTTTCTAGAAATTATTTTTTGAAAAAAGAAAGGATTTTTCGCAAATTGGGTGTTTCCACTTAGATGACATTATTTCCGAGAATAGGTTTTCGGATTAGCAAAAGTAATGTCAACTACCCTCGTCAACAATTTCGAGCTGTGCGAACTCTTCTGGAGTCATCGGTGAATACTCTTTTTTTAGCAACTGCTGCCACATCTCTTTAAAAGAAATACCTCTCTTATCAGCGAGGTATTGCACCATTGCATTGCGCCTCACCTCTCTTTCTTGAAGCTTCGAGCTGAGCAACGATGCTGCCTCTGCTGACTTGGGACGGTTTTTCAAAACAGATTCTATTTCTAGGCAATCATCGTAATATTCACCTAAATAATTTATGTATTGCCGGTCAGTTGCTTTTGGCATGTTTTCTACAAAATATTCTTACTCTTTCTATGATGCACTACGTGAGTCTGATATGGGTCTACTTTGAGTATAAGTTGTGATGATTGAAGCTCTACAACCCCATAACATCATCAAATGACTCAAATATGCCCCAAATTAGACTCAAGTGATATATTAGATTCATGAGCAAAAAACAAGCCAAACGCAGTCAGGAGAAGGAATCCAGTGCTGTGATGGTGAATTTTGCGCTTGTCTACAGAACCTTGAAAAACCAATGCATAGTTTCTTGGTAGAGCTAGTAAAAACCAGGCAGCGATCGCAACGCTGAAAGATGGTACGCCGCACCTGAAGCCCATCACTGCGAAACCAACCTTAAACGGTTGGCAACAGCCATAAAACAGTGGCTGCTACCAACCAAAGAACCATATGGACAAATACAACATTCTGATTGATGGAACGTTAGCAGGATTAACTGCGATCGCCAATGTAGATGATGGAGATTATGAAAGTCTCATTTACCCAGTGCGCGAACTAGCTGAAGTTTTAGCCAATGCAGCTAAAGCAGAAGCCCTAGCGCATTTGGAAGAGTGTGACGTGCTGATTGATGCGATCGCCTACGCCATCACCGAATTACTCGACTGCATTGACTCTGAAGGTACATACGAGCGTTGCAATATAGTGGCAAGTTTGGCTAAGGCACTTGCGCAGGTTGCCAAGGGGAACACAAACCAGAAAAAAGCCCAAATCCTATTAATGCCAGCAGTCGGAGATTAACAGTTATGTTCACCAAAAATCAGCTAGCTTTTATGGTTCGCGTGCAAGCCGGAGACGATTGGCACTGCTCATACTTTATAGAAGCGCTCAAAGAGTACCACGCTAATCCAGTAGACAACTGGTTGGGAATTGTCACGATTCCGCAAGATGAGTTTGATGAGCTGCTAAACATTCTGGCTAAAGCGGATCAAGAGGATATCTTTAATTTGCAGATGGGGCTTAACTGTTTCAACCTGCTTTCCTATCAAATGTTTGAGCAAACCTCGCCAAACCCCGACAAATATCAACCGCTACAAAATTAGTACTGAAAACACTACGCACCCGAAAGGACAGAAGCGATGTTCATAACAGATGAAAGCGTCATAACTCTGAAAGAAGTTTCACAACTAATCCCAAATCTCAACTACCTTGAAACTGCATCTCTGCTTCACTCAATAGCCGATGCGATCCGTCAGGGACAGACTCTTGGAGACACCTTGGAAGAGCTAGGAGTAGACATAAAGGGCATTACAGAAGATGGATTTGGTTTACTTCCGGGCTTCAGGGATGTATCTGATGAGATGGAATTGATAAGCCTTGCAAGCTTTTGCACTGCACACTTGATGCAAGCATATCGTTGTATCTAAAAAATATTTATCGCAAGTGTCACATAGTTGCAGTGCCTTTTCTCCCCGTACAAAACAACATATGTTACGCATTTTTAACCGTATTTATCGTGTCAGAGCGGCTAATCTACGGTAAGCAAACGGTCATAACTGACGTGACAGCATTTATGACAGCCGTGACAGGCTCTAGCAATGAATCACAGCGTTTTCATCAATCTACGGTAAGCAAAAGGTCATAAATGACGTGACAGCACGTGACAGGGGTGTCACCTTACGGGTATAAGGCTTTTGGGATTTTGTCACGTTTTTTGTGATAAGAACTCAAAAACAGTCCAAACCATAAAAAAGTATTTCTTCTATATTTTTCGTGACAGGTACATACATAATGCCTGAAAGTCCCTCCTATCTAAGGTGACAGTCCCGTGACATGAAGCGTGACACTTTTAATAGTTTTTCACCTGGAATGCCTAAAAGTCGCTCCCTTCTAAGGTGACAGTGCCGTGACACGAAGCGTGACAGCCTGCGACACCCTTTTGGATCAGAAGAAAGTACTAAGAAGTAAAAAATACAACGCTATACGGAACACTCCTGAGTGTGACAGTTGCGTCGAAAATAAGCCACTAGTTTCTGAAATGAGGTTCGGTATGGCTAAAAGAAAAACAACGACCGATTTAGAACCAAATAACGCCCGATTAGGTGATGAAATGATTGCTACTACGACCGAAAACAACGATAAGACAGCGCACTCAGCCGATTCTGCCAATATTCTGGATGAAGAAAAGGCTAAAGCAGAGGCTGGACCAGACACTGCACCAGAGAGGGAACCCAAGCCCAAAAAGCAACGCATAACCGTTCCCAAGAAGGAGATAACCGTCATTCTTGATGGTGGTCGGAGCCGCATTAAGGTACTACTCATCGTCGATGGTGTGGTGACAACAAACCTTGTGATTGACAGTGTTGTCTGTCAAACCGATGCACCTCCTTTTGGCGAGTTGGGAGCTTTTACCATGAGTCGCGGCAAGGATGAAGAGAAGAAAGACGTTGTTGAGCATTGGGTGGTAGGGTCCAGTGCCAAGCTTCAGGGCAAACCATTCACCGCCATGTCCGACGGAGAGAATCATAAAGTTGATTACTTCCCGATTTTGGCACTTGGCGCGATCGCATCCCTCCCAAACCTCTACGATCTATCCACTGGCTTTAACGAAAAATCTCGTTCACTGTCAATTAAACTGATAACCTTAAGCCTCGCTAATCCACTGGATCTAAAAGCAGGGATAGGAGGTTGTAAGTGGATGAAAGTGGATGGTGTGAAGTACTCCCTGACTTTCTCGAAGACTGCCTTAAACTACCCAGAAGGTTACGGTGCATCGCTTTTCGGTCAAGATAAAGGGTCAACGCTTTACACCCTTGATGTGGGTTTTGGTACAGCCTGTGTGAGCCAATACAACAACCAGGGTAAACTGCCTAAGCGAGTAAGTCACAAACCTAATGGTGGTGGTGGAATCAGCACATTGATTAGAGAGTTTGCTGAAAGTGTCGCTAACGGTGATAGTTCCAGGTTAATCAAGCCATCGCAGTTAAGAGAGATTCTTGAATCATCAACATTTGAGAATGGAACAGTTAATGCGATCGCACCCGATGGAAGAGAGATAGGTGCTGCCCTTGAAGTTGCTATCAAGAACTGGATACGAGATACACCTTTAACTTTTGCACTTGAAAGTCTCAGCACTGCCGGACGTAAGCATCCAATAGTACTTTGTGGCGGTGGCTTTGAAGTTCCTGCGGTTCAGGAATTCGTGAAAGAGGCGCTTATGCAGTCCAGTATTCCTCAAGAAAATTTGATTGTTCCCCCCAATCCTGGGTTGATTGCTTTAGCCGAAATGACCAAAATCTACACAAAAACCAGTGTCTGAACAAAAAAGAATTAACTACAACATCCCCGTTGATTTGGCTCCACAGATTCAACTGTTTGCGGATCAAGACGGACAAAATGTCCGCTATTGGTTGCGGAAGGTGCTAGAAAAAGCCGTCAACGAACGGCTTAGAGAGAATGCATAACTACAAAAGCCTGGAATAAAATCCAGGCGCTCAAAACAACTATCAGTGAAACAATGCTATCAATTTATCAATCTGAAAAAGTTGCGATCGCACTCAAACTCATCAAAGAAGTTGGAAGCGAGGTTGACGACACCGACCTTAACAAATCAATACTTCTAGGTGATGCAGCCGAAGCATGTGAAGAGGTGCTTAAAGAAGATTTACCGGAAGGGTACAGCTACACTCCTCTGCCAGAGAAGAAATTACAGCGTGTACCAACTACAGGCGATCGCATCTTGAAAGCACTTTCCATTACTTGTGGAACATCTATTATTTGTGCTGGTTTGACCGCGTGCTTGAGTCTTGGGCACTGGGGCGCTTCTGAATTTTTTAATACTAATTTGCGTGTCGAGTCAGATCTTCAATCACAAAGTCGTTCCTATTTGGGATTGACAGCAATCTTTGGATCTGTTGCGACTGGATCTATCGTGCTAGCTGCATGTGTGGGGAGAGTTAATGAGTAAACTTACATCGTTTCAACTCTTTAACCTGGTAAAAGCTGGTGTACCCAAGGCAAAACGAAACTCGGTATTCGCAACTTTAAAAACACTTGGGTTACTAACACTAACTCCACGCAATACTTACATCATTCCAGATGAACTCACTGTTACAAGAGCAGATATCCCAATAATCATAGGTAAGGTAATTGAATGTACGCGCTAAATCGTCTTTATCCTAACAGGAAATACCTGATTTATTCATATCCTGGCGAATGGCACTTTTCACGCACCGACGGTGACAACGCCTTTTTTTACAAGTTTTTATCGCGCAACAACAACCGTCGCGTTTCTATAAAGCTTCCGCTTTCCAAAGTTGAAGATTTTGTCTGGGAGCAAATAAGCTTGACTTCCAATCTTGAATCTCTCCGAGGAGAGTAAAACACAAAAGGGTTGCTCACTGGCAACCCTTCAAACACATTGAAGATTACAAACAACTTACCATGCACCCAATAACGTTTTTTGTTCAAGACGCCACAATCGATGCATTAGTCGAACGATTCGGTTGCTACCTAGAGCAGCTTGACCGTTCCCAAAAAATCCAAGTCCGAGTGCTTTTAACTAATTTTCTGATGGGGCAAGACCTAATGAGCGAAAACTACACTATAGGTGATGCTTGGCAGGACTCATCACTGCACCTCCTTACCTCAGATGACGCGGTAGTAGAGGTAGCTGACATCTTGGAACACTTAACCATTGCTCAAGCAGAGGGGCTATTATCAGCACTTCAAGAGCAATGCACCTTGGGGAATGCAAGGTTAAAAACTGCAGTTGAAAGTATGACCGATTCATTGGTGCAGCACGGCGTCCCTCATGAATTGGCAACAGTGGCAGTAGAAATTTTCAAAGAAGTAGATCCGGTACGCGATCGCACAACGGAAGAGCAAGCAATTATCAATCAATTACACCATTTTGTTGTAAAGTAAGCAGTTGCACCTTTTAAAAGAAATAACATGAGTCAGCATTTTTCCAATCTCAGCGAGCGTTTCGGTTCCGATCTCGAAAATCTAAATCGTGAACAAAAAATGCTTCTGATAATCACCCTAACAACGTACATGTGGAAACAGGAGCACGTAGGATTTAGTTCTTCTTTGGCGGAAGTGTGGGACGAACCTCTTGCTCACTCTAGAGAAATTCTCGAAATGTCTTGGACTTGGGATAAAGAAGAATTTGAGGAATGCTTAAAAATTCTGGAGGGAATTTCCATTGAAGATGCTGGATTGATAGTAAGAAGATTACTTGAACAATGCCTTGTCGGGAATGCGAAAAAATTGGAACACGAAGAATTTACTGATGCATTAATCGCAAAAGGATTTCCCGAAGAACTGGCGAAAAAAGCAGCATACGCAGATCGTATTGCGTGCTTACATCGGGGGCTAACTCCAGAAGAGCGTGAGCTTATAGGAAAAGCACGGGACTTGCTAAATGAATAATGACAACGATACTAGCAAGACAGCGATCGCCACCTTACTAATCGCATTCGGCTTATCAATTGGTCTTGCTGCCACAGCGAAGTTTTTTATTCAGACAAGACCGCAGATTCACTTCCAAATCCAACTCGACATTAAATAAGCAGTGCCCCCAAGGAGGGGCAATTAAGCATTATGACTAACATTGTACGAGCTGCAACATCAGTAATTCAAAAGTTTACTGGAAAAGGTAATAATAGCAGCGGAAGCAACGCAAATGGGTTAGACAATGGCATCCGCGCTTTTGGACTAGGTGGTGATCAGATTGGTATTCTTCAAGCTTATTATCCCGCTATCGATTGGGGTAATTTAGCCAGCCTTACACCTGATGACCTAGCGTTGATGAGGGATAAAGTCAATCAATTCCAGTGGTTTGTTGACAACATCAAAGAGATTGAAGAACTTCTTAAAACGTACATTGACAACCAGGTGACGTTTAACGAGTTCAAGGGTCGTCTAGTAAAAGACGGGTTCAAGGGTGTCGAAAAGATAGAAAAGTCGGTGCTGGACATCTTTCTAGCTCACCAAGGGTATACCAGAAACCGTCAAAAATTGGCGAAACAGTCTGATACTGCGATCGCCTTAATGGATGCGGAATTGCAACATGCATTTGATATCGAAGAAGCTGATTTAAATACCAGTTTGCAACTTGCGGCAATCAGAAAAGCTAAGCAGATGGAGCAGTTAGCCGCGAAACCCGCACAACAAGAAGCCAATGAATTGTTTAACGCAGATCAACGCCAAATCAAGCAGGCAATAAAAGACAAGATAAAGTATGGTACTGCTGGCAATCCAAGAAATACTATTGACGTTACATCTACAACCGTCACCACCAACGCTAACAAAAAGCGTGGTGGTCTTGGTGGAATCTTTGATTTTTTTAGCGGCAAGTAATTACTAGTTCACAGCCCCAGTCAATCTGGGGTTTATTTTTTTAGGGGAATCCAAAATGTTTTTACCGCCATCTCAAGAGCGATCGCCTGAACCTGCACCAATCAAAACTTCTGAGAAAACAAAGTTAACCCGTAATTTGAGGAACTGGTCCGTGTACGTCGCCTGTTTCAGTGGAGGGACCATTCTTGCTTTCATTCCTCGCATCATTCCAGGAGCTTGGGTTTTTTACGGCATAGCAAAAATATCAATTATCGGATATCTGATAGCGGTCAAACCGCAAGATGCCACATTAGAAAGTTTGAGTCTAAGAAGACTAGCAGGACTTGCTGTGATGCTTTCTACTATTGCTGGTCATTGGGATGGGGTGCTGCTTTTCCTGACTCGCCCAACATGGACAGGTAATACAGTGCTTCCACTTTGGATTGTTGCGATCGCAGCAATTCTCGGTGTTATTGTTCTAATTTTTATTCTTTTGGTACTCTGGAGGATGGCTGATGATAAATCACAGAACCCTTTCCGGTAATGCTCTACCAATTGGAATTACAAGCTTTGTCCTAGCAGCGGGAGCAGCTGCTTTTTCAGCAATCGGTTACTTTGATGGACGGGTCAAGTACTGTGACCACAGAGTAGAACCGTGTAAGACATTTGTAACACTTACTGATTATGCTCCATCACCTGACCAAAGGTTGAATCAATTTTTCATCCCTGGCAACGGTAAAGGTAAGTTAGTAGCATCAGTACTAGGTTTGCTGGCTTCCACTATTGCGATCGCCTCTTGCAACGCTGCCCTAAGAAAGCGAGAAGAAATCGACTCAGACGATCAGCTACAAGAAACAGAAGAACGGAATAAAGCTGCCATTCAATCCGACTTAAGAACACAGATTGCTGCCATAGAAGCAGATGCCCAAATTAAGCTGCATACCAAGCTGACTTATGATGCTACAGCTGAGATGTATGTGGATGCTTCACCGGAACTTGTGGAAGACATTGTTCAACAGAGAGCAGAGGCGAGAAAGCAAGCAGAGATTGAGGCAGAGGAAGAAGAACGTTCGGTAGAACAAGAAGTTAAAAAACTGGAAGCACAACAGCCAGAGGTGAAAATTCCACCTACACCCGAAAATAGTGAACATTATATAGATGTTGGTTCTAAGGTTTTGGATAAGCTCGGAACGCTAACCCAATCATCCATCCTCATATCTAGTCCAGGTGCAGGAAAAACGACGACCATCGGCACTGCTTGGGGAAGGATGAAAAAGCGCCTAGGTGAGAACTTCCACGCCACAGTTATTATTTACAAGGCAAAGGATAAAACTGCTTTTGAGGGTATAGCAGATGAAGTTCTCTGTTTTCCGGAACAACCAGAGACGGCAGTTCTTGCAATATTGCAGTTCGTAGAAGACATGAAACTTGGCAGTAGTACCAAAACCAGAAGGTTATTTATTGATGACTTCTTGACCATCTGGGGTGAGATCCAGGCACTGTATAAGAACAAGTTCCTCACCAGCAACAATGAGTTTACCTACAAAAAGACAGACGGCAAAGCGTCGGTGATTGATTGGCTCATCAGCCAACTGAATGCGGTGTTCTTGGTTGGTCGCGAGTCAAATAATGCATTGTGGATCAGTTCACACTCACCCAATGTTGAGGATTTACCTTTCGTAGCTTCCAAAGGTGCGCGGATATCAGGCAACTTACTCTTTCTCGCACGTCAAGACCCCCAAACCGGAAACGGTAATTATGAAGTCATCAGTCAGAACATTAACAACCACCAACTGATATCAGAGTCCAAGCAACGCGAAACCTTAAAAGCCCTTTTCCCTGGTCTAACAGAACTCAGTCAACAATCAGGAGAACCAATTATCCTTACCTCTCATGGAAGTAATGGTGCATGGGAAATGGGGATAATTAGCGATCGCATTAGGGAGGAATACGAGCAGTATAGACAACACTGGTCTACCCCAGTAGACAACAAGGTAGACTCAGCACAACCAAAGTCTACTTCAGTAGACAACAAGGTAAACCCACATCATCCGCCAACAACACAGCCGTTACCTAAAGGTGAGTTAATGAAATCAAAGCTGAGGGAGTTGGTAGGACAAGGTGCAGCACTAGCTGAAATCATGAAAGAACTGTGGAATGTCACAGAAGAAGACGACCAGCGTTACAAGTTGGGCTTAGAGTTTGTCCAGAAGATGGCGTCAGAATTGGGGTTAGAGCTACCAAAAGGGAAACTTTCTGATATTGCGATCGCACTCATTGAGCGCCTCAAGGAAAAATTTCCTAACAGTACCAACTTCAATATCCGTGACGTAAATCGTGCTTTCTCCTCATGGAATGGGAAGAAAATAAGTGCCGATGATCTTAGGGCACTTTTGCAGGAAATTATTGAAGTCACTGGTACAGGTGGGGTTGATGGTAACACCTTCACCCATCCTTTGGATTGATTGCAGCGTAAGTAATTATACTAGATCAAAAGCAAAGACCCTGTAACATATTAATATCATGAGGTCTTTGTTTTTTAGAGGCGAAATTGAAAATTGTTGCTTATAATGAAAATCATTTTTTTTTAAACAATGTCAGAATCAGAATCTTTTTTGCCAGCTGATCTGCTGGCAAGTTTCGCAATTGGTACTGCTAGCGGTATTGCAAAAACTCTAGGGAAAATTGGTACAGAATATTTTTTTAATGAAAATAAAGTTTCAACCGCTTCTGAGAAATGGGAATATCTTCAAATAACCATAACAAAAGAATATCTAAGTCATGAATCTAATAAGAACAAATATTTTTATGAGAACGAAATAACCATAAAGGTTGTATCCGCTCAGAAAAAAGAGAACTTCTACTCTAGTTATGACAAGACTGGTTATTCTTTTTTTGAGCAATATGACTTTAAAAATTTTATTGTTAATCTTTTTAATAAATACGGCATAGATGGATGGGAAATAGTAAGTAGTAATGAAAATAAAACAAATAGCAAGTTTTTTGAAAACGAAGAATTAGCTTATGAGATAATTACTACTCATACATTAAAAAGAAAACAATTGATAAATATAAATCCAGAAAATATAGACAAAGAGAAATTAGAAAATTTGAGTAAAATATATAATTTGCCAACAACAATTGAAAAATTCTCCTCAATTGGAGTTGAGGAATTACAACTGTCAGAGCGGACATATAAATGTTTAAAACGAGCAGAAGTCGTAACTATTTTAGATTTGCTTGATTACACCGAAGAAGATTTATCAGAAATAAGAGGTATGGGAATAAAATCAGTGGAAGAAATAGTTGAAGCTTTAAAAATAAGAGGATTGATTTTAAGAAACGACGAAGAAAATTAAAATAAACCGCTGTAAGTATTTTTACTTAAATTATGCTTGTAGCAAAAAACCGCAATACAGTATAATGTTGCGGTTTTTCTGTTTAGTACACAGATTGTATTATTGCAATTCTTCGATAAGTTTATTCAACGCTTCTCTAGCTACTTGGAGTTTTGTAGATTGGCTACCCACTTTGTACTTAGTTTTCAAATCACCGAGAATGCGATCGCGTACAGCAAGTAAGCTTTGCTCATCGCGCCTCTCAATCAATGAATCACTCTCTTGCCTAGGAGGTCCATCCCCTAGGCTACTGGCTTTCCCCGCTTTAATTCCTCTATCTCTACTTTTAGTGGTGCGATCGCCTGTTGAACCAGCGTGTCTAGTTCTGGCACTAGCTCATCTCTAGCTGCTGCTAGAATCGCCTCTAGTGGCAGTCTAGTACTTTGACTACTACTTTCCTCTAATTCCCATCCTAAAGCCGCTTTTAGGGCATCTACAACAAAACTGTTGATACTAGTCTTCTGTCTAGCGGCTTCTGTTTTTACTGCTTCGTATAACTCCTTATGCCCGTCAAACCGAAGATTAAGTTGTATTCGTTCCGTACTTTTTGTCTCACTCATTTTTCTAATATCTAGCAATAACTAGGCACATGCTAGCAAGAAAGTCGCTTCTTTTACTAGACATTAACTAGTCTTATCTAGCCAATAGAGAATCAACGAAAATACTAATAGACAAAGCACTAGTCAAATCTAGGCAATGGTTTTTATTTTGGCTAGTATGTGTCTAGCAAGAAAAAACCGCACTTAAGTTAGAGCGCGGTCAGAAAATCAAGAACTTATACTTACAAGGATTACCATGTTTTCTACTCAAATCAGTTCAATCGAAGCCCAAGTCAAAGAATTGTTGCAACGGGCAGATGAGTACCGAGCAGTGGAGAAGCAGACAGAAGCTGTTAGGGATGCGATCGCACAACTTCAAAAATCTGCCGCAACGCTTAACGCAGAAGATGAGGTGATGTCTCACCTGTTTCCAGAGTTCCAACCCGCAACAAAGGACGACCATCAAGAAGAGATCCACAATCTAAAGCGTCAATTAGCCCTGGCTAACAACAAAGCAGATGAAGCCGAGAATCTGGCAGCGCGATACAGCAAGGATTTTGAGGCATTGCACGAAGAAAGATGTCACTACATAGAAAATGCACAGCAGTGGGAAAAAGCGGCAGAACAGTACCAACTTCCAAATGATTTGGAAAGTTTTTTGGTAGCTGGCGAAAGCATGTTTGACATTGGTATAGGCAGCGAGTTGCAAGATATTGCCGCAAACTTGGGCAATACACCGGAATGGTGTCTTCAAAGCCGGTTGGTGCATACTTTTAGCTTTGCTCACCAAATCGTAAGGGAAAACCTTGACCAGTATCTACCAAGTGAAATGGCTGATTTTTGGCGTGAGTTGCAGATGCAAACCCAGAATACTGCTATTACTGTTGATATTACGAGTGAAACTGCTGATAACGGACAGTTAGATATATTCAATGCCATTGAATCAGCAAAACGCTATGAGACAGTGCAAGAAATTGAAGCAGCACTGGCAGATGAAGATGAACTAGATACCCACCTGATGGCGATCGCCTCCGTACTCGACTCTTGTCCACCAAATGAAATCCCTGGTAGAGTTTGGTTTTTCGTTCAGAATATCCCATCTGAATTTGACGACCGCATCCTGGGCTATCTTCCCAAGTCCATTAGATTTGAATGGGACAAGCAGCGTACATTTGTCGAGGAGGAGGCAAGAGCATCTATCTTTCCTGAGCCAGCCAAAACAACGCAAGAACCAACTGCCGAAGTTCTGAACACCGAAAAACCAGAAATAAAACCAGGTGATTTGGTACAAATTTATTCCGGTGACACATGCGAAGTTCTTCAAGTCAAAGACATTGGTGGTCGGATTTATGTTGAAGTGAAGTTGCCAGAAGGGCGCAAGGAAGCTTACCGGTCTACTGATCTGAAGTTAATCGACAAGGTAGAGCAAGAAGCAAGGGAATCCATATTGCCCCCAACGCAACCGCACTACTTTGAAATTAATGATTTAGTGGAAACTCCGACGGGCAAAGTAGGACATATCGCGCAGATCCGCTTTGATACCCGATTGGGGCGAATTGCAGATGTGGTTGAACCAGGGGGGACACAGCAGCATCCAACAACCGAGCTAAAGTACGTCGGAAAGTATCAGCCAGTCGAAACAGTCGGAGAAATAGCCGCACCCGTCGCAGCTGCAACAGCGAAAAAGACTCGCAAACCAAAAGCTAAGCCAGCTACCGCGTCAGAAATCTTGCAGTGTAAAACTTGGGAAGAGATTAGGGCGATCGCCGGCAATGACCCGAAGCTTATAAAAGAAGCCGCTACATCTGCACACACCAAAGCTGAAAAAGATCTGATTGAGAATTTACCTGAGTTGATCAAAGATTACATGTATGAAACTCGTGATTTCTCTGATTTGGATTGGTTGCCCAATTACATCAAACAGCGTGTACGTTGCTTATTAAGCAAACCTGGTACAGCTGCTTGAGCAAAAAATTTTGCTCAACTGGGCTGATATCGTTCCTACCCCTCCAATTGAATAATTAGAATGTAATATCTGATCCATCTTGAAATTCATCTGTTGCCCCCTGGCTCCAAGAATCACCAGAGCAGGTTAAACGAGAAAAATCAAAAGGTTTGTAATTACGAAAATCATAAACCAGAAGTGCATTGAAATCCTCTAATTGATATTTAAATTCGTTTTCCCACCACTCAGGCAGATCAACTGGTGCATCATACTCCAGGAATGAGGATAAATATGCCGGAAGCTGCTCATGAAGACCTCTGAAAGCGTTGCTTTTCTGCGATACGGGCATAACTTCAGGTTGAAAATAGTACTCTAAATAGCGCTGTAATCCGCCATATGCTGTAATCAAAGGGCAGCAAGCAAAGCATGAAAATGGGCTGGAAAGTTTGAGCAGCTTAGCAGATGTAACTTTTCGGCGGGGACCTGCAATAAAAAAATCATAAATTTGTTGTGCCCCTGCAATAAAAACTCCATCATTTTGAACAATCTGATGATTATTGCATCTTACATTGTCACTAACCGAACTGTAGAGCACATAAAGTGGAATAGCATTAACATCAGGTTTTTCAGAGTCTTCCAACAATTTCTCAATCTGTAGCCCATGATTATTAGTACGAGCTATCTCCTGGTAATTGTCCTTGGTTGAAGATACTTTCTTCGCCTGAACGCGAAAGCGCACATAGGTTTGAGGAAATAAAAACCACCACTCCCAATCTGCACCAGTTTCACGACCTTCTTGATGGCGAGTAAAGGCATGGTAGAAAACATTCGGCAATTGGTTAGATACATCAAATAGCAACCAATCAGTAATTGATTCTTCCTTTACCCCAGGCTGCTTAGTGAGCCAGGAACGAATGTATCCAGCCGAATTATAAAGTTTTTTCCGAACCTCTTTCAAGTTCATACGTAATCCCTCTTCTATCACTCAAAGCACTAGATAAGCTAATGAGCATTTAAGTTGCATAAAACCAGGACTGAAGCCCTTACTACAAGCGAATCAGTTTGGAAAAATGAATGACGATTAGCTTACCTGTGCAAAAGTTTTCTAATTTTATTCAAAAAATCGCCTCCAGAATGCCCAGGAAAAGGCTTGTTTTTTATGGGCAGGGTGATTCTACCTTAAAGGATTAGCTCATTAGAGGTCAGTTTCAGGAGCACTCACCAAAATAGCCTACAACCTTTACATAGTACGCCTGAACTACTTTATTCTCAAAAAAGGGGTGCGTTATCAAAAATATCCATTATCAATAACAATATACTGAATATGAAAACTACTAAGAGCATAGTTAAAGCTACTAAAACTTCTTTGGTCAACAACCAAGTCGTAGAGCATGAAGACATTGACGTATTGGCGATGCTGTTGGAGGACAAGAGATCGGCGGAAACCAAACGCGCCTACCAAGGTGATATCCGAATGTTTTTCGAGGTGATGTTTGGGACAGAACCTACGAGAGAAGCAATGAAGGAATTTTTGGGTCTAAGCCAGGGGCAGGCGATCGCACTGGTCATCCGGTACAAAGGTTTGTTAATTAAATCTGGGTTGAAAGAAGCGACCATTAACCGTAGATTAGCTGCCGTCAAATCGCTTGCCAAATATGCCCGTAAAGTCGGTCACTGCAACTACGCCTTAGAAGATGTTTCAGGAGAAAAAACGAAGTCTTACCGAGATACTTCTGGGATTTCTCAGGAGGAGTTCAAGAAGGTTCTTGCATCTGTAGATCGGAACACCCAAAGTGGTAAACGTGACTTCGCAATTCTCCTGCTGTTGTGGACTAATGCCCTGAGAAGAGGCGAAATTTCCAAACTATTGGTAGAAGACTTTGACTATGGCAGTCGGTCGCTTTGGATCTTGGGGAAAGGTAAAGGAACTAGCAAGGAGCGTGTAGAAATTCCGAAAGCGACTGCGGAGGCGATCGCGTGCTGGCTCGCAACCCGTAAACCTTCTACCCTTACTGGTAAGAACACACCTCTGTTTGTAGCTTTAGATTTTTACTATACAGGGCACGGTCTTACTGGCGATATGATTAGCAAGCTGGTACAGCGATATTGCAAGCTAGCCGGGATTACCAAGAAGATGTCAGCCCACCGGATAAGGCATTCGAGCATTACCTCGGCATTGGATGCTACCGACGGCAACATACGCAAAGTCCAAAAATTAAGTCGTCACTCGAAAGTCGAAACAGTCATGATATACGATGACAATCGGAATGAGGCTCAGGGTGAGATTAGCGATCTACTGGCAGATGGTATTTTTTAAGTTCCTCCGTCCCGATGATAGCAGTGCTCGGGGTGAAATAAGCAGTGGTGCAGAAAGTTACGTTAAGGAATTGATCACCAGAAAGAAAAACTGTACCAATTAAAGGTTATGAAATTTCAGAGTCTGAAACCCTTGCTGTACCGTACTCGTTTGATGTACCAAAAAGAGTATAGGTTAATTGGTACATCCAGATTTGCAAAAAATATCAATTTGCATAATGCTTATCCAGTAAGGGTTACAGCCTTAGCGTAACTTTCTGTACGATTGCTCATTTACCCCCTGCTCTTTACGTAGCTGTAGTGTAATTTTTTTAGTAAATTTGAAAACATCCTGGAAAGAAAATACACCATAAAAGAAGGTAACAAATTATTCAGGAGGTTGACTCGAATGCGTTCGTCAATAGTTTTTGCGATCCGTAAATTAGCAGTTTTAGTTTTGATTCTAGTCATTGGAATGACAAGTTTTGCTAGTCCTGCCTCTGCTTCTGAAGGAGAACCCTTTAAAATAGAATTAGCCAAAGAAGCAGCAAAAGCAATCGTTATATTCTTAGCACCTCCAGCAGTGTGTTTGACTGCTGACGCTATAGCAACAACACTTTTCCCACCTGCTGCTGCTCTAGCACCATATTGTGCTACTTTAGCTGTTCCAACAGGTTCTACTGGTGCTGCTATTTCTGGTGCTGCTGGAAGTATAAAAATTGTTCACCAAGCTATGGCTCATTAAAAAATTCTGAGGCTAATCCAGACCTGATTCATCGTCAACATCCACTAAGGTGGTTTGAGCACGTACTGCTGAACAAGCGCGATCGTAAAGGAAGATCTGTTACAGATCAGTGGCGGCAATATTTTTGGGGAGGAGCGGGGAATGAACCTCCACCGCTGCCCCAAAAATACGGTTAAATTAGCAAATTATCTTCTGGATTTTTTGTCTCAGGGGGAATCTCTGCATCTCGCG